>CAMNHK010000013.1 GCA_946539445.1 uncultured Caryophanales bacterium | reverse complement strand
TATGCCAAATATTAAAAGTGCTAAAAAACGTATGCGTTCTAATGCTAAAAAAGCAGAAGTTAATTCATTAATTACTACTAGTATGAGAACGGCTGTAAAGAAATTTGAAAAAGAAGTAAAAGCTGAAAACAAGGAAGCTGCTAGTAACAATTTAAATATCGCAATCCAAAGAATTGATAAAGCTATGTCTAGTGGAAAAATTCATAAAAATAAAGCAGCTCGTTTAAAATCTAGATTAACTAAAACGATGAATGAAATGAAGTAAACCAGTTAGAAATAATTGGTTTTTTTATTTACTTTGTTTTTTATTTAAGATACAATGAGTTTGAGAATAAGGAGGCTTTATGAAAATAAAAGTTGCTTTGGCAAAACTAATTTTTTTAGCAGGTCTTGTATGTGTTTTTGTAGGAGTATTTTTAATTCGAAAAACGGATATTCATTCTTTTGTTAGTTCCTTTTTGAATTCTCATAAAAATATTCAATTAGAAGAAAAAAATGAATATTGGCGTGATTATGATTTTCAATTTGTAAAAATTACCGATTCTTTTTCTCCTATGAGTTTTCAAGATATTGTAAATATTTATTATACGGTTTTAAATTCTGGAGAAGAATCTTTTAGCTTTTATTGTCCAAAAGATTATGAAGATTGTATAGAAGATATTCAGGAATTAGCCAATAATCAGAATATGTTATCGGATATTAATAATTTTGTTCATCCTTATAATGGTTTTTCCCATATTGAAACAGAATATGATACTTTGGGACGAGTAACCATTAATGTCACTCATAGTTATATTCAAGAGGATATTCTAAAAATCAATGAAAAAGTCGATGAATTGTATTCTCAACTGGTTCATCCAGAGCTAGCTGCTAGAGACAATATACAAGCCATTCATGATTATATTATTAATACGACTCGATATGATTCCTTAAAAAGTGAACAAGATATTGATATGTATCAATCGGAAATTGCTTATGGTCCTTTGTTTGAGGGATATGCTGTTTGTGGTGGATACACCGATTTGATGGCATTATTTTTAGAAAAAATGAATTTGAAGAATTTTAAAGTTTCCTCTGAAAATCATATTTGGAATGCCGTTGAGATAGAAGGAAACTGGTATCATATTGATTTAACTTGGGATGATCCTGTCTCAGCCGATGGACAAGATTATTTGGAATATACTTATTTCTTAATTCCAACCTATGCTTTCAAAGAACTAGCGGTCGATCAACATGATTTTAATGAGAACGTTTATTTAGAATTACAATAAAGAAAAAAGAGAGATTAACTCTCTTTTTTTTGAATAAATTGATAGACTTCCTCTATGGTGTTTTCAAAATGATCAAAGTCTACATCAAACCAATTTGTTTGGAATTGATGATTAAAAAAAGTATATTGTCTTTTGGCAAATCTTCTAGAGTTCTTTTGAATCTCCTCTATTACTTCTTTTAATGTTTTCTTTTCTAGTAAATAATCTTTAAACTCTTTGTAGCCAATTCCACTATTTAAAATTCTAGAAGAAGGATAATATTCTTTTAACGATTCTATTTCGTTTACTAAACCATTCTCTATCATTTTTTCCACTCTTTGATTAATTCGATTGTATAATATTTCTCTTGTGGTTGTTAGGCCAATTACTTGGATCGGATACAAGCATACATCTTTGTTGTTGGTAATGGTTTCCTCGTTTTCTAATTTATTTAATAACCGAACTAAGCGTTTTCGATTATTCTCTGCTGGAATGGGGGTATAGGAATACTCTCTTATTTTTTCTTGTATTTCTTTGTTAGATAAATCCTCATAGGTATGATAGGTTGTTCCTTCGGTAAACTGATAATCAAATAAAGCCGCTTTGATATATAATCCTGTTCCTCCTACTATGATGATTCTTTTTCCTCGCTTTTCAATTTCTTCTATCGCTTTTCTGGCATCTTTTTGATAGTCAAATACCGAGTAATCTTCCACTACTTTTCGAATATCTACTAAGTGGTGAGGAATATTTTCTCTTTCCTCTATCGTAGGTTTCGCACTTCCAATGTTTAAATCTTGATAAATAGATACGCTATCGCCATTGATGATTTCAGCATCTAATTTTTTTGCTAATTCTACGCTTAATTTGGTCTTGCCAACGCCTGTTGGGCCTACAATTACGATAATGTCTTTCATATGTTCCTCCACTCAATCTAGTTGTCTTTTGAATAATTTTTCCAATTCATAACGCGTATACGTAATAATTGTTGGACGTCCATGAGGACAAGTAAAAGGATTCTCACAATAACGAATGTTTTCTAATATCCATTCTTGATCTTCTTGAGAAATATAATCTCCTGCCATAACCGACATACGGCAAGCTGTGGTTGCGGCCATACGCCAAGTGAATTTTTCAAAATCAAATTCTCCTTTTTCTATCATTAGATCGACAATTTTATGGATAATGTCATCACTTCTGTCTTCTGGTATCCAAGATGGATGAGTTCTTACAATTATGGTGTTTTTTCCAAACTCTTCTACTGAAAAGCCATATTCTTCTAATAATTCAAATCTTTGCTTTACTAAAATAAACTCATCACTTCTTAATTCTATTTTAATAGGAACCAATAAA
Source organism: uncultured Caryophanales bacterium (assembly GCA_946539445.1). Taxonomy (GTDB): domain Bacteria; phylum Bacillota_I; class Bacilli_A; order RF39; family UBA660; genus UBA3789. Next base: position 39,265 of record CAMNHK010000013.1, on the reverse strand, counting down.
TCAACTGGAAGTGGTTTTTCTTTCATTTCTTTTACAATTTTTTCAAAATTAATACGTTCGGCTGCGGCATGTTGATCAATCAAGTACATGCCATCTTCATTTTCTGCCACAATATAGGTTAAGAGAACCACTCCTCTTGGGATCATTTTTTTAATTCTTGTTGTTTTCTCTTCTGTTGGTTCTTCTTTTTTCTCTTCTTTTTCGTCTTTTTTTATTTCTTTCTTTTCTTTGGAAGACTCTTTTACTTCAAAATCCAATTGTATTTCTTCGTATTTTGGTTTTTCTTCTATTTCTTCTTCTTTGGTGGAAGTAATCTGTTTTCTTACTTCACTAATCGAATAACTATCTCGTACACTTACTTCTGGAATAAGAGATATTTCTTCTAAACGTTTCGTAATACAATCGATTACTAAGTCTTTTAAGGTCTCCATTTTCGAAAACTTAATATCCATTTTCGTTGGATGAATATTTATATCAATTAAGATTGGATCTACTTCTATGTTTAAAATAATGACTGGATATCGATCTTTATGAATATAAGTGTGATAGCAATCTACAATGCATTTATTTAATTCATTATTTTTGATTACCCGGCCATTGACAAGAGTGGTAATGGAATTCCGATTTCCTTTTGTTACTTCTGGATAGGAAATATATCCATGGATATAGTAATCATCATTTTCTCCTTCGATGGGAATCATTTTTTTGGTAATATCGACTCCATATATTTCATAAATTACTTTTAATAAATCTCCAGAGCCATCGGTTTTTAATAAAAATTTATCATTATTTATTAAAGTAAATTTTATATTTGGATAAGATAAAGCCATTTTATTCACATATTCTACGATACTCGCAAGTTCTACATATAAGTTTTTTAAATACTTTAGACGAACGGGGGTATTGTAGAATAAATCGGATACGGTGATGGTTGTTCCTTTTTGAAGATCCGAACGTTCTACTTGAAGGTTTTCTCCTCCAGATAAAGTAAGTAAGGTTCCTGTTTCTCCATCACTAGTTTTTAGACGAATATTCGATACACTGGCAATAGAAGGAAGCGCTTCTCCACGAAATCCAAGAGACTCAATATAGAATAAATCATCTAGGTTTTTTAATTTGGAAGTGGCATGTCTTTCGAAAGCCATTTTAGCGTCTTCTTCATCCATTCCAACTCCATTGTCGGCCACTTCGATTTCCTTTACTCCCGAATCGATTAATTGAATTCTAATTTCGGTACTTCCAGCATCGATGGAGTTCTCTACTAATTCTTTTACGACGTTCATTGTTTTTTCAACTACTTCTCCAGCTGCGATTTTGTTTGCGAGAACTTCATTCATTACTTGAATTTTACTCATACCATCACCTCATTCTCTTTTATTATAGTCTTTTTTTCTTTGATAAGAAAGAAAAAAATACATCTTACGATGTATTTTAAGCTTGACAACTGGAATTGGCTGTTTTGCCACCTTCTGGGAAAGTATAGGTGTAATTAAAATTCGCACAACATACTTTAACCGAATAGTGATTTACATTAATATCCGTTGTATTGGTAATAGTAACATCCACTCTACCACGGCATTGATTATCACGATCACTTGGATCAACGGTTGGTTCAAGATATTGTCCTTCTACTAATTCTTGGAAAGAAGCGGTTCTTGCCGTTGGATAATCCATCATATATTCTTCCATTGCTTGAGAAGCAGACGATGCCATTATGTCATAACTTCGATTCTTCGAATAATCTAGATATCTCGTATAAGCCATAATTGCTAGCCCTGTCATAATTCCCAAAAGAGAGACTACTGCTAAAATTTCTACTAATGTAAAACCTTTATTATTCATTTTTATCACCTATTTTTATTATACCAAATATTTATCGTTTTGACGGATAAAACACCATTTTAGGTGTCAAATTATACGTCTTCTATGTATTCTTTTAATTTGGAAGCAGCTTCTTTGCCTACTATTTTTTCTAGTTCTTCTAGCGGCGCTTCTTTTATTTTCTTTAAAGAACCATAGGTACGCATTAATTCTTTTTTACGAACTTCCCCTATTTTTGGAACCGCATCTAAAACACTGGATAAAGCGCCTTTGGCTTTTAAATTCCTATGATAGGTTATGGCATAGCGGTGTACTTCCTCTTGAATTCTTGTTAAAAATAAGAATAGTTTTGAATCCTTTTCCACTGGTAATATTTCATAATTCTCATTCATAATGTGATTGGTTCTATGATTTTTATCTTTTACTAAACCAATGATTGGAATTTTTAAATTTAGGGAAGAAAGGATTTCTTTGCAAACACTAATTTGAGTTTGTCCACCATCCATTACAATTAAATCTGGGGTATAAGACTCTTCCATAATGGTTTTAAAATACCGTCTATATAGTACTTCTCTCATCGCCCCTAGATCGTCTTTTACCTCTGTTGAAATTTTATACTTTCGATAGAGATCTTTGTTAGGAAGAAAATCATCAAAGACTACCATTCCTCCTACATAGAACGTTCCAAATAAATGAGAGTTATCAAAGGATTCCATACGATGAAGGGTTTCAAGTCCTAATAAACTCTTTAACTCTTCTAAAGCTTTTTTTCTTTCTTCATCGTCTTTCTTTAGGGTTTCTTCTTGTAACTCCATTTGTTCTTTCGCATTTTCTTTGGCTAAATCCATTAAACTTTTTAATTTTCCTTTTTGAGGAGAAAATACTTTTATTTGGAAATAATCTTCTAGAAGCTTTGAATCCATTTCTTCTGGAACTAGCAATTCATGTGGCGTCATACCATTACTGTAGAATTTAATTAAATATTCTTCTACTTCACTTTCCACATCTTCTAAAGATGCGACAATTTCATTATGTCTTCCAAATAGTAGACCATCTCTTATGAAGAATATTTCAATACTAATATAGTTTTTATCATAATAATAATTCACACAATCAAAATTATATCCTTTATTTAAATCAATCTTTTGTTTCTTTAGAGTTGTTTCAATATCTTCTAACATATTTTTTAATTCAAGTGCTTTTTCATAGTTCATAGCAAGAGAGGCTTTTTCCATTTCTTCTTGAATCTTTTTGGTTATGTGATCGGGGTCTCCTTTTAGGAAGGAAGTGATTTCTTTTTTCATTTGCTCGATTACTTCTTGCGGAACTTCTTTCTGACAATAACCTAAGCATTCATGAATATGATAATACAAACATAATTCTTTTTTTAATTTTTCACATTTTCGTAAAGGATAGATACGGTTAATCATATTAACGGTTTTTCTCGCGGCATTTACATTTGGATAAGGACCATATAGATGATTTTTATTTCTTTTCCGTTTGACATTATGAACAATTTTTAGAGTTGGATACTTATCATTTGTTAATTCAATATAGGGATAACTCTTATCATCTCGAAGTAAGATATTATACTTTGGATCGTATTTTTTGATTAGAGTAATTTCCAAAATTAAACTTTCTAATTCGGAAGAAGTTACAATATATTCAAAGTCATCAATGTCTTCTACTAACATTTTCGTTTTTCCGGTAACCGTTCTCGTAAAATAACTGCGAAGTCTTCTTTGCAAGTTTTTGGCTTTTCCAACATATATGATGATGCCATCTTTATTTTTCATTTGATAACTTCCTGGTTTCGTAGGTACAAGAGCTAATTTTTCTTTAAAGTCTTTCATATACTTCCTCCTTTCAAGTCACTAAAATTATATCATAAATAAGAAAAAAAGAAATATCTATTGATATTTCTCCATTGCTTTCATCATTTGATTAATTTGTTTTTGATTTGGTTTTCTACCCATTTGCATCATTAAAGCTTTAATCATGTCTTCATTAATTGGAGGGTTTTGCTTTAAATATTTCTTCATGAAGTATCTTGCTACAAAGAATCCAATAACGGCTCCAATTAAGATTCCGACTACTAATAATAAAATATCATGTAACATAGTTTCATCTCCTTGTTCTTATTTTATCGAAAAAACAAAAGTTAAGCAAGTTTTTCTAAGAAAAAGAAATCAGTTTTTTGAAAGGAACAAACAAAACAGTTTTCTAACTCTTCTTGAAGAATGGGAAAGAATGTTGAAAAGTTTTGTTCGGCTTCCAATTTAATAAAGGTATTTCCCACTAATAGCCGACTTACTTCATTCCGATATAAATTATTAATATAGTGTATTTGTTTTTTCTTAGAATAAGGCATTGTTTGATGAAACTTTATGTAAATATCTTTATCTATTTTTTGCTTGGGTATGGGTACAATGATTTGACGGAATAAGTTGTAACCATATTCTACTTCGGATTTTTCTAAATAATAAATGGTTTTTAAAATATGAAATAATACACTAGGTGTATCTTCATATAAATTTTTTATTTCTTTTTTGATTTGAAAAATATAATAGACTTTCATTTTATCACCAAGCTAATGGTAACAAAATGGAAAGTCTATTTTTGTTTTATTTTAGTAAATTTTCTATTTTTTCTTCTAAGGAATCTACATCAAATCCATATTTTTGATATACATCTTTTTTCTTACCACTGGTTCCAAACTCATCTAGAGTAATTAAATACTTACTGTTGTAGATTAATTTATTCCAAGAGAAACTAGAAGATGCCTCAACGACAATTTTACGAACTTCTACTGGAAGTAGTTCTTCCATATACTCCGGAGATTGTTTTAAGAATCTTCCTAAGTTTGGCATTGAGATAACTCGTAATTCAATTCCTTTTACTCGTAAGCGGCGAGCTACTTCTAACACTTGATGAAGTTCCTCTCCACAAGATATTACTATTCCATCTGGTTTTCTCATAGAATCTAAGGCAATGTAACCACCCTTTTCTACTTCATTTACTTTGGTTTCTTCTAAGATTGGAACGGTATTACGAGCTAAGGTTATGGCGCTTGGACCACTTTCTTTTTCAAAAATGGCTTTGTAAGATCCAATGACTTCGTTTGCATCGGCTGGACGGAATACATCTAAATTTGGTAGAGAACGAAGCATTAATAGTTGCTCAATCGGTTGATGGGTTGGCCCATCTTCTCCTACACTAATGGAGTCATGGGTAAAAATATAAATGTTGGATAAATTCATCATAGCCGATAAACGAAGAGCTGGTTTTAAATAATCTGCAAAAGATAAGAAAGTAGAAGCATACGGACGGAAGCCACATAGAGCCAATCCATTACAGATAGCCGCCATAGCATGTTCTCTTACTCCAAAGTAAATGTTCTTTCCTAAATAGTTTTCTCTACTGAAATTGCCACCTTCTTTAATATAGGTTTTGTTAGCGGCAAATAAATCAGCAGATCCTCCTAATAAAAATGGAGTATTTAACACGATGGAATTCAATACTTGAGAAGAAGTATCTCTGGTAGATTCTTCTTTGGATTCGGGAGCGTCATATACTAAATTCTTGAAATCAATTCTTTTATTATCTCCCATAAAGAATTGAAGTTCTTTTTGTGTTTCTTCCTCTAAGGTTAATAATTTTTCTTGGAATTTTTCATTTAAATGATCGCAACGATTATGAATTAAATATTGAAATTCTTCTTGCGTATTTTGACTAATCATAAATGGAATATCTCGAATTCCAACTTTGGTTTTAATTCCTGTAATATCTTCTTCTGTTAGAGGAGAACCATGTACTTTATTGGTTCCTTCTAATACCGAATCCTTACCAATCGTTGTTTTAATTTCTATTAAGGTTGGTTTTTCGGTACTAGTTTTGGCTTCTTCAATCGCTTTCGATATTAAATCATAGCTATTTCCGTCTTCTACTGTTATAACGTTCCATCCTTGAGAAACAAAACGAGTAGTTATATCGTCACAGAATGTATCACTGGTTTTTCCGTCTAAGCAAATATGATTGGAATCATATAAGACAATCAGCTTATGGAGTTTTAAAGTTCCCGCTAAAGATGCTGCCTCATAGGAAACGCCTTCCATTAAATCTCCATCTCCGCATAGGACATACGTATAGAAGTCAATCACATCTTTGTAACGAGTACGAAGATTGGCTTCTGCCATAGCCATTCCGACTGCCGTAGCGATTCCTTGTCCTAAAGGTCCCGTCGTGCAATCCACTCCAGGTGTCTTTCCATATTCTGGATGTCCTGGCGTAATCGAATCTAATTGTCTAAATTTTTTTAAATCGTCTAAAGTGATATTATATCCAGCCATATGTAGCGTAGCATATAATAAGGCAGATCCATGTCCTGCTGACATTACAAAACGATCGCGATTAAAATACGACGGATTTTCTGGATCAAACTTCAAATGGTGAGCAAACAACGCATAGATAATGGGAGCAGCCCCCAATACTATTCCTGGATGTCCACTATTTGCTTGATGAATCATATCGATTCCTAAGCAACGAATTTGATCCACTATTTTCTGTTCATTTATTTCTGTAATATCCATCATTTGGTTCATCATGAGTAATCACTCCTTTATTTGTTATTATTATATCATATCTCTATTTTTTCCTATATCTAATTTGTTTGTATACTTCCATAATTACTAAAATACTTAAAGCCATGGCAAGTAAACATAACAAATGATTCCATGGTACGTGGGCCGTTTTTAAGAAGATTGAGAAGAAGTCAATTTCTAGGACTGCCACTCCTAATACTAAAGATCCAATTACCCCTATCGCAAAAATCCAGTTACTAGATAAAGGAATATCAAACGAACTTTTCTTTTCACTACGGCAATTAAAAGCATGAATATTTTGAATCATTATCATTAAAGCCATGACATAGCCTCTCGCAATGGATACTTCTAAATTCATTACTCGTAATAAATAGTACCATGTTAAAAATACAATCACACCGATACTAATACCAGATACTAATATTTCTTCGTATAATGTTTTATCAAACAAACCTTCTTTTGGACTCCTAGGTGGTTCTTTCATAATATCTTTTTCAGCTCTTTCAAACGATAAAGCAATATCTTGTATTCCATCGGTTACTACATTCAGCCATAACAATTGAATGGCTACCAATGGCATTGGCATATCTAAAATAATCGACAACGTAAAGAACAATACTTCCGCTAGGCCACAGGAAATTAAAAAGTAGGTTATTTTCCGGATATTAGAATAGGCAACTCTACCTTCTAACACTCCACCGACAATGGACTTGAAGTTGTCATCCATTACAATCATTTTGGAGGTTTCTCTCGCAATATCCGTTCCACTTCCCATAGAGATTCCAATGTTTGCAGAACGTAGTGCAGGAGCATCGTTTACTCCATCTCCTGTTACCGCTACAAATTCTCCTTGGCGTTTTAAGGATTCTACTATTTTTAATTTTTCAATCGGAGTTACTCTTGTGAATACTTTTTTTCTTTTTACAAATTCATCAAATTCATCCGTTGCCTTTAGAAGGTATTCTTCTACTTCTGATCCTGTTGTTACTTCTTCTTGTTTTTTGGTTAGACCTAAATCTTTGGCTATTTTAAAAGCCGTTAATGGATGGTCTCCGGTAATCATAATTACTTTTATTCCAGCGGTTGCACAATGTTTAATGGCTCCTACTACTTCTTTTCGAATTGGATCAATAAAACCAACTAAACCCATGAATTTTAAATTTTCTATATCTTTTTCACTATATTCTTCTTTGGCTTCGATTTTTCCATTTGCTAGAGCAATTACTCGATATCCATCACTGGATAATTCTTCGTTTTGTTCTTCTAAGTGAGTAGTATTAAAATCTTTTTTAAAATTGATACTACTACAAAAAGACATTACTTTTTCTAAAGATCCTTTGATGGTACAGTAAGTATCTTTTCCTTTTCGATAAAAAACGGCAGAATACTTATTGGCAGATTCATAAGGAATGGTTTCTAGTATTTCAATGTCATCTATTTTCGTTTTTAATTTTTCTCCTAATACTAGAAAGGCTATATCAATAGAGTCTCCTATCATTTCTTCTTTGGTGAATTTGGCTTCATTGTTGATGACTCCTAGTTTGGCTATTTCTTCGGCATATTCTAGTTTTTCTCCTGTAACGCTTCCTTCTACATTATAACCAGATCCGGTAATTAAATACTCTATTCCATTGGGTAATAAAATTTTCTTGGCCGTTTGTTCATTTACCGTAAGAGTTCCGGTTTTATCACTGGCAATAACCGTACAGCTTCCTAATGATTCTACCGAATATAGTTTCTTGGCTACTACTTTGTGTTGGGCCATTTTATTAGAAGCGATGGTTAAGGCCATCGTCAAAGCAAGAGGAAGACCTTCTGGCATAGCTGACACAGCTAGAGCAATTACGGATACTAAAACTTCCTCCGTTGGTAGACCTTTTACAAATAGTAAGGTCGCTAAAATAATGGCTAAAATGGTTATTAAAATACTGATTTCTTTGGAAAATTTTTCTACTCGAATGGTTAGGGGGGATTTTTCTTCTTTGGTATTATGTAGGGTATCGGCTATTTGACCGATTTCTGTTTCTAAACCAATTCGAACAACGATTGCTTTTGCTCTTCCGGTTACTACACTACATCCAGCAAATAACATATTACTTTGAGAAGTAATTGGTAATTTTTTCTTTGGCAATGTTTTGCTACTTTTTTCAATTGCAATACTTTCTCCCGTTAAAATGGATTCATCTACGGTGAAATTATGAGATTCTATGATTCGTAAGTCTCCCGATATTTTATCTCCGGATTCTAAAAAGACATAATCTCCTACGACAATTTCTTTGGCATCTACTAATATTTCTTTCCCATCCCGTAATACTTTTACTTTTTCAGGGACTAGTTTGGCTAAAGCTTCAACGGTAGTATTGGCTTTGTTTTCTTCATAAGTTCCTACTATTAAGTCAATCACTACGATGGCCATAATTGCAATGGCATCAACCGTTTCTCCTACGACTAAAGAAGCAATGATTGCAACGACTAATAGTAATACAATTGGATCCATTAACTCTTCTAGAAAGATTTTTACTATACTGTTTTTTTCTTGTTCAGGCAATTCATTTTTTCCAAAACGTTCTTGTCTTATTTGAACTTCTCTTGTTAATAATCCTTGTGAAGATGTTTGGGTTTTTCGAAATACTTCTTCTATACTAAGAGAATAATATTCTTCTTTTTTCATAGTGATTCCTCCTAATCTCCTACTCTAATTCATTATATCATATCTATTCTTTATTTCTAAAAAAAGAAGCAGACGGTGTCTACTTCTTTACAATTCTTATAACAAATCAAATTTTTTGGAATCATCGGCTGTTTCTTTGGTTAACACTAATTTTTTATAACCTTTTGTTTCTTCTTCTAATAAGGCTCTTTCTGCATCATCCATAGAACGTTTTACGACGTTATTAACGGTACGCATTCCTGTTGCGGACTTTTCAATTTGATCCAGTATTGCTTCTACATAGGATTCATCCGCTATTAAATCAATTCCAAATTGTCTCTTATATCGAGCTTTTTTCTTGGCAAATTCACTTAACTTCGATGACAGCAAGATTCTTCTTTTGGTATCACGATCCAAGTCATCATATCCTAATATGGTACTGATACGAGTTAGTTCTTCTTGAGAAAAGTATTGCTTTTGAATGATTTTTCTACGAAGTTCTTCATCCGTTCCCATTTTCTCTATTTCTCCTATATTGGAACCAAAGCCAATGCTTTTTTTGACCTCATGAATGCGATCAAATACACCTGCATAGATTTTGTTTGTCATGAGAGATTGAAAGGTAAAATGAAAACGATCGGTATCAATTGGAAATGTTCCACCAGAGGTAAAAGTTAATAATATATTTTTTACCGATGCTTTTATATCTAAATCTGAATCATTTAATTTATCAAATTCATCTAGAAAAACCAATCCTCTTTCAGCTAATTCTAGGTTTCTTCCAGAAGATTCATAAAGTTGGGCAATGACATCTTCGATACTGGTTCCTTTAATTCCTTGAGGAACAATATTAGAAGCATTTACTTCTACGTAAGGAATTTGAAGATATTCACAAGCCGCATGAACGGTTTCAGTCTTTCCGGTTCCAGTTGGTCCTACTAATAAAATGGACTCAACGCTCTCCCCTTTTTCGGCTGTATGATTCATATATAGTTTTTGCGCAATGGTATCAATTTCTTCATCATGACCAAAAATACGTTCTTTTAAATACGTTCTTAAACCTTGATAAGAAATATCTTTGGATGCTTTTTTTACTTCTAATGGTTCGATCTTTTTCTCTGGTATTTCCACAATTCTACGATCTACTTCGATGGAGTCTACTTTTCCATTTTTTAAATGAATTTTGGTAACTCCTTTTTTTTGATTCATATCTTTGAAGGTTTTCATTAGTCGTTTATATTTTTCTAAGATTAGGCGAATTTCTTCGATATCCGTTGTATCGGTTAATTCTTTTAACGCTTTTTCATTTAAGATTAAAGCAGGAATAGACTCATCCATATAGAGAGATACATCTGCTCCTTGTCTATTCAGAGCTCTTAAATTGATTTCATTTCGGGGCATGAAACCATCTTCTTTACTGGTATCAACAAAGAAGACAGTATCTTTATGATCATCCATGAAATAACTGGTTAAGAATTCTTCGTCTCCTTCAAAGTCATAAATATATTCCAATTCATCTAAAGCAAAAATGGAATCTACTACATAACGATTTTGATAATCTTCTTTGGTATTGGCATAAGGAAGTAATTCCTCGGATGTTTGAAATCCTTCTACTTTTCCTTCTCCTTTTACAAGAGAAATTGGAAATAATAAATATTTTTCGGGTGCTAATTTCATAACACGATATTTAATTCCATATTCTGGTATTATTTTTGCCATTTCCATCACCTGGTTCTTTATTATAATCTTTTTTTTCTTGTTTTACAAATAAAAAAACTACTTTCGTAGTTTTTAATTCGAACTTTCTAAGATTTCTCCTTCTTCATTAATAAAAGCATGAATACTCCATGAATTTAAATCTCGAATGACTCTTTGTTTTCCCTCTTCTATTAGTAAATCCGTATAACAGTTTTTTTGAAGAGCGGGATAAATATAATAATGACTAATTCCTTGTTCTTCTATTTGTACTTGGAATATAGCAGTATCATCTACTTCTGCATTAAAAATGAAGTTTCCTAAATTATAAATAATGGGTTTATTCTTATAAAACTCTATTCCTTGTAAGGTATGAGCATGATGTCCAACAACCATATCGGCTCCTGCATCAATATACTGTTTGGAGCTGGATACTTGTTCTTCTTCTAATTCATGATAGCCTTCTTTTCCATAGTGTATGATGGCAATCACATAATCACTTTCGGCTTTCGTTTTCTCAATTTGGGAGATCATGTTCGTTGGGTCATAGCAGCGAAATACACCGTTTGACTCTTCGGTTGCGCCTGGTGTTAAGATATACTTCTCGGCTCTCGTTGCGTTTAAGAAAGCTACTTTATAGCCACCTATAATTAAATAGTATGGCATACTTGCTTCCGATAAATTGTGTCCTGCTCCCACATATGGAATTTGGTGGGTTTGAAAGGCTTCTAACATATCAAGAAAGGCTTCTTCTCCGTAGTCATACACATGATTGTTGGCAAGTGTCACCATATCTACTCCCATTTCTTTATAGATTTCCAAACGTTCTGGACTAGCGCGGAACGTGTATTGTTTTCCTGGCATTTTACTACCACGATTACTAACGGTGAATTCGGAATTCGCAACCATCCAATCGGTTTGTTGCATAATATCTAAAATATCTTGGGATAGTATTCCGAGTACCCCTTGCCCTCTAGCATCATACTGTGGCATAATAGCCCAATTATCAGCTAGCGAAACATCTCCTACAATACTAATCGTATTGGTTTCTTTTAACGGTAATATGGTTACATTGTCCATCGCATCATATTTCTTTGCATAAAAGTCTTTTAGTACTTGATACGAATACCCGACTATTTTGTGCCACATGGTTGTGTCATAAGAAGAATTTTCTAATTCTTTCTCTAGTTTTTCAAGAGAAGAAGGATATTCTTTTTCTATCCAACTTAGAAACTCTTTTTCTTCTTTTTTCTCTAACTTTTGATAGATTCTTTCTTCTATTGATTCTGCTTTCTCTTCTTTTGTTTCTTTTGGATTATCATACTGGATAATAGCTCTTCCTAAATAAATTCCTATTACCACTAAAAAAGCAATTCCTAAATAGGCAATGATTTTTTTCATAGGCTCACCTCTTTGCTTCTCTATCGATTAATAATTCACAAGTGGAATACGTTCCTTCTTTAAAATAGGCTGTTAATAATATGTCATTTTTCTTGCGGATGGAAGAGAGTCCGTGAAAAAATTCATAATCTTCTTTTTCCTCTCCCTTATGTCCTTCTTTTTTACGATTTGGTAAGACTTCTCCCTCTCTTATCACATAGTCTATTTCATCGGTTTTCTTTTGATCTTTGTAAATAGTCACGGTGTGATTCTCAAAGGTTACTACTATTTCTTCTCCAAAATGAGTTCCCCTCCAAGTTCCTTGAAGAAAGTCTTCTTCCGCATCATCATAGATTTTGGTTGTGGATTTTTCCGTGGTAAAATCATATCCATTTTTTAAGGCATTGGCATGAAAGGCTTCATATATTTCCATAGCAGCTTCTTCTGAGATTGTTAGGGATTGATTGGATCTTTTATATATTGTTTCTCCACTTTCATATTCGATCTTTAAGGTGTCTCCTAGGCCACTTGGTAGTCCTGCCACTTCATAGACTCTTCCATTATCCTTACTTAAGTGATATTCTTCTTGAATTCTTTCTAGTTCTTCTAGTAAGTCTAGAATCTTTGTTTCATATTTTAATTCGAAGAGAGTTCCATCTCTTTTAAAGGAGTTTCCTCCTTGGGCTTCAATTTCTAAATGATCCTCTTGCTTTTGACATTTTACTCTAAATTGCGGATGAATGTATTCAAAATCTTTTATTTCTTTGGATTCGATATTATCCTGATATCCTTCTATTTTTTCATCTTGAACGACTCCACCACATAATACTTCTTCTTTTTGAAACATTTTCTTTTCCCCCTCTATGATTCAAAATAGTCTTGAATGGCATGTTTTACTTCTCGGTAATTCTTAGGCCATTTCATATAACCAGTGGCAGAATATGTTTTACCAGTAGAAGTACGAATGCTTAGAGAAAAGGAATTGCCATCTAAAACATTTTTATCATACTTATTAAAATGATTCCAAGAAGCTACTTGATACTTGTTTAATAATTCTTCTAGTTTTTCAATTTCTTGTCTAGTAATTCCTTTTTTGGTTTCCTTTTCTTCTCCAACTGGTTTTATGATTTTCATGCATCTTTCCTCTTCACATTCGATTCGATAGTAAGCGTTATCGTTTATAGCCATTCCTTCGCTAAAAGAAAAGGAAAAATATTCGATATTTTGAATGTTCGTTGTATTTTTTAATAGTAACATATATCCTCCTAATACAATTGTACCTATTATTATTAGTAATACTTGTTGTGTTAATTTCATTCGTCAACACTCCTTATTTTCTTTATTATAACAAAAAGAGCAGATTGGAATCTACTCTTTTTCTAAATCTTTCTGATAATACTCAACCTCTATTTTACTGCCATCCGGATATTCTTCTTCAAAGGTACCCAGATAAGTTGTAAACCCTAGTTTTTGATAAATTTCCTTATTTTTTGTTTCTTTTGGTTCTACTCCAACCGTTGCATACTGGTAGCCTCTTTTTTTTAAATCCTCTATCATATAGTGAAATAGTTTAGAAAAATAGCCTTTTCCTTGATATTCTTCTATGGTACGAAAAGCATATAAATAGACGGTTTTTTCCTTTACTAGATTCATGGAATTTTGAATGACGTTTTTGTCTATCGCAGCGGTTGCTTCTGAAATGATTTCTCCATTTAAAAAGCCATAATAAGGAATTGTTTTTTGATTTTCAAAATTCGAAATTGCTTTTTCTTTCCAGACTTTCCAATTATCTTTGTCATCGGAGTGTTCCATTTCATAATCTTGTTTTTTTACTAATTCCTCTAAAGTGGGAATTCGACAAATATAATTCATATAGCCTCCTATTGTTTTATTATTATATTCTCTCCATCGGATAATACTCGTACTACTCCGTTTCTCGTTAAGTATGTTTTTACTTGATACTCATTTAATAATTCTAGAGTTTCTTCTGCTTCTTTTTCTTCTTCGGAAGAAGTAATAACGGCATACTTTATCTCTTTGGTTTCTAGAAGAGATTCTAATCGTTTTAAGTAATTACCATGATAAGGTACTTTTAAGAAATCATAGGTTTGTTGATTGGTTAGAAGATATTTCCATTCGTTACGATATTTTTTTATGGTTTCACATCCTCTCTAATGATAAATAAATTATAGCATATTCCTTTTTTATTTCTTATGTTTTTATTCGATAGTTTTCCTCCTTTTCGAAATGATTGTATGATTCCAAAATTAAAAGAACATTAAAAAACTATCTTTCGATAGTTTTTTCTAAACACATGTATATCCACCGTCAATTGGTAAAATAACTCCCGTTGCATAACTTGCTTCATCACTTGCTAAAAAGATAGCAGCAGCATTTAATTCTCCTTCTTTTCCATAACGTTTCATTGGAACATGACTAGCAGCAAAGGCTTGGAACATTTCGGTATCTAATACAGCAGTTGTTAATTCGGTATAGAAGTAACCTGGGCAAATACAGTTAACGGTAATTCCAAATGGTGCTAATTCAGCAGCAGCTGCACGAGTAAAGTTTACAACAGCTCCTTTGGATGCGTGATAAGCGATGGTTGGAATTTCTGCGTTTCCTACCATTCCATACATGGAAGCAATGTTAATAACTCTTCCATAATTATGTTTTTTCATGATATTTCCAAATGCTCTGGTCATCTTAAATACAGATGTTTCATCGGTAGCAATTGTGAAATCCCACTCTTCATCATTCATATCTAAAACACCTTTGTCTTTGGATGAACCAGCACAGTTTACTAAGATATCTACTTTTCCAAAGGTTTCTTCTGCTACTTTGGCAGCGTTATCAATGTCTTCCGTTGAAGTTACATCACATTTTAAAGGTAATACTCTTACTCCATATTTTTCTAATTCTACTTTGGCTTCTTCTAAACGTTCAACACGTCTTGCTAGTAAAACTAAATCAGCCCCTTGTTTGGCAAATCCTTCTGCCATTTGGCGTCCTAATCCAGAACTTGCTCCTGTAATAACAGCTACTCTGCCTTTTAAATTAAACATATAAATCTCCTCATCTTTCTTATTTGATTATAGCATAATTCTTTTCTATGAGCGCAGTATTTTACTCTTCTTGACACTCATCTCAGGCATTATTGTATTGTTTACGTAATAATCTCTTTTTCTATCATATCCTAGGCGACTCATTTGATCTCCTAAAATATAATAAGCATAATCTTCAAAAACTAAATGTTTTTCATCCCATAAAAATTCTCTGGCAAATTCTTCATTTACATCTGGTAAGTTAGCAATAAAAGGAGAACGTCCTATGGTATGGAAATCTCTGTCAAATACTTTTACATAATTTGAATAATCGATTAAAGCATTTACTTCTTCTTGCGTTTCTTCTTCTATAAAAGATATTAAATTAAAAGCGTGACTATCTTCGGTAATGGTTTTTTCTCTTCCAATTACTAAAAACATATCAAATCCAAATAGACTTAAAATATTTTGAGCCAAGACACTATATTCACTACACATGGCATTTCCTTGTCCTTTGAAATCGGTAATACTATGTTTTCGATAAGGGGCTTGATATAGATATTCATTTTTGTAAATCATTTGATTCATATCATCTCGGTCTCTCGTTTTAATGACTCCAAAATACATTTGAAGGAAATCTAGTACATACTCCATTAATTCATATTCGTTGGATACTTCTTTATCTTTTATAAAATGACAAAAATCATAGAGATAGGAAGTATCATCCATATAATAATACATTCCACTATTTCTAGCTTGTCCTAAATTATTATAAGTCATTCCATATACTATTTTGGTTCCTTGGTGGATATAGCCAAAGTGATAATGACGTATATTCACTCCAAAGGAGTTAAACTTTTTCTTTTCTAATAAGTGATAATCTTCTGGGTTATAATCTACCATATAACCAATCGTGGGAGTATTCGGATTATCTCTTTTGGATTCTTCCTCTAATTTTGCAATTCTCTTTTTAACAATCTTGTCGATTTCTTTGTCCTCTAAATTTTCAATTAATCTATAAAAATCCATAGAATGCCTTCTTTCTCGTTCAATGGTTTCTATTATAAGCGAAAATGAAAAAAATAAGAACTTTTTTCTTATTTTTATCCTAACTTATCTCCGTTTTTAGCTGGTTGATCCGGAGTGATTAAAATAACTCCTCCTTCACTATATGTTCCTAATACTAATACTTCAGACATAAAATCCGCTATTTGTCTTGGTGGAAAATTAACAACCGCAAGTACTTGCTTGCCGACCAATTCTTCTGGTTGATAATGATTTGTTATTTGAGCAGAAGACTTTTTAATTCCTATTTCTTTTCCTAAATCTACTTTTAGTTGATAGGCTGGTCTTTTTGCTTTTTCGAATACTTTAGCTTCTAGAATGGTCCCTACTCGGATATCAAGTTTTAGGAAATCTTCAAAACTGGCCATAGAATTCCTCCTTTTTTTCATTGTATCATATCCTTTCTTTTTTTTGTTAAAAATGTGTTATACTGATACTAGGAGGAATCGCAAATGAGCAAGGCACGTGATATTATGATTATCCTAATTCTGATTCTTATTATTCTTTTACTAGGATATGGTAGTTATTCTTTTTTATTGAGTCAAGTGAAAGAAAAACAGGAAGAGGAAAAAGAAATAGGACCTATAAAAAATAAAGAAGTTCGGGAGATTTATGAATGGATGAAGCCTTCTTTGGATAGTAATACGATTTGTTTGGGATGGTTTTATCAAAATCCTTTTCAAAACCATACTTTACATGATCGAGTTTCCTTGGTTCTATTACATTATGGAGATTCTCAAAAAAAAGAAATTGATTCTACTTTTCTTTCCTCTTTGGAGGAGAATCGTGAACTTCTAAGTAATTACCAATACTATGTTTCGGGTGATACGATTCGGGACGGTATGAAAAAAATATTTAATGAAACGATTGAATACTTTGACGATCAAGCAGAATACTTATCTTGGTATTATCAAAGTGATATTGATATGTTCTTATTAAAAGAAAAGACGGAAACTCTTCTTCCTATTACTTATCATCAAGAAGTGATTCAGTATGAACAAAAGGATGGTAAAATTATGGTTACGGTTGCGAAAGCAGAATTTTCCGAATCCAAGCAAAAAATCTATCGTTATTACTATAAGCCAGAATCTTTAGTCTATGATTCCTATACGGAAGAGTTTGATTTTACGAAAGATAATGTAGGACAATTTCCTCAAGTTCAATATGTCTTTCAACAAAAGGATGGGCATTATTATTTAGAGGATATTATCAATTTAAATTATTTTGAAGACTATGAACAATGCAATTAAAAAAGCGACTTTTTGATTGTCGCTCTCTTTTATACTCGAACAGTTCGAGTTTTCTAACAAAATGGTGCGAGTGCCGTAGATATCTACAACTTTATTTATTATCCATTTTAAATTTTTCTTCAAATTTTATTATCTTTTTTTCTCTTCCTTTTTCAATATTGTTTTCTGGATTTACCAACTTTAATCCATTATTAATAAAGTCTTCAAAAGTTAGAGATAATAATGAATTATTTTTTAAATCAAAGAATAAACCATCAACATTATATTGTATTGATGAAAATAAATCATCACTCAACCATAAATCAATTTTAGTATCATTGTAATAAAATCTAAAGCCACCAAATCTATTAAAATAATATTTAATATTAAATTTTTCAAATACCTGTACTACAAAATCAATGTTTTCTTTTCCTAAAACGACAAAATCTAAATCTTTAGGTTTTTTAGCATATATTAAATCTCTAATAGCTCCTCCTAATAAATATATAGGGCATAACATAGAAAGTGTATAAGCAGGATAAAAATGATTTTTAATATAATTTTCCAATCTCATCTGTAATGTTAAATCATTAGTAAATTCATCTATTGTATCATTATATTTAATTGGTACAGTCACATTATCACCTCATCCAATTGCTAGTTATTATAACATATATTTATTAATTATTTTAATTTTTTGTTTATGGCAAAATATATAACCCCCTAGGTATTTTGACATTAATATCAAAATACTATGGTTTATTATATATAATAGAAAAATATAGTAAAACTATTGAGTCACGAATAAATGTTTGATATAATTTTATTAGGAACATTTAATGTGAGTGTCGTCCTCCAGTCTTGAAAAAGGAAGGAGGTAGATATCGATGAAAAAAAGAGTTTATGTGATTAAACTCCTAAGATACATCTGTATCATTTTATCACTTCTTACCTTATTGGTATTAGTCATAAAAAAATAGACACTCATCTGCTTAGATAGAGTGTCCAACTCAATTAATTGAGGCGACATTCACTTGCAACTTTAAATGTTCCTCTTTTTTATTTTATGCAAGTTTTCTTGCTAAATACATAATAACATAAAAAAGAACTTTTTGCAAGTTCTCTATATATAAAGTTCGAATAGTTCGAACAGATTCGTCACTGGTGCCGATTAAGGGACTTGAACCTTCGACCTACTCATTACGAATGAGTTGCTCTACCAACTGAGCTAAATCGGCATACATCAATATTATATCACATAAAAAGCACAAAACAATTAGTTTTGTGCATATTTTTTTTGTTTTTCTTCTTTTTTAGAATTCATCATTTGAGCATAGATTTGACTAGACTCTTGACCGAAAGAATCATGGAATCGTTTGGTTTCTTGTTCTAATGTTTCTATTTCTATTTCTCCTACTTCACGGTAAGAATCTGGATTTAAAACTGTTACTTTACATTCTCCTAATTCTACTTCAGCAAAAGAACTTTTTGCTAAGTAATCTCCATAGAAACGATTTCCTTCTTGTTTTCCACGATATAGTTTGGGAATTTCTTTGTCATACATACGGCATTTTACTAATTCCATTCCCTCTTCTGGATTTATCTTACCAAATACAAAATATCTTGTAGAAAATCCATAATCTTCTATAAATCCTTCAAAAGAATGATCTTCTTGAATCACGATTCTTCCTATAGATGCATCTTCTGTCGAATACATTTCTCCATATCCTGTTTGATAACATAAAATATCTCTTATTTGTTTCATGGATTCACCCCCTTTTTCAATGTCTGTTGTATTATATCACATTTTTTTCATTTTGTGAAGTTTTTTGTTGTATAATGAAATGGAAGGTGATGGTATGAGGCTAGAAAAAGGAAGTCGAATTGCTCATAGAGGATTATGGGATAATGAGACAATCCCTGAGAATTCCATGAAAGCTTTTCAAAAGGCCATTCAAAATTCTTATCCTATTGAACTAGATGTTCAGTTAACAAAAGATAATGTCTTGGTTGTTTTTCATGACTATAATTTAAAGAGAATGACTGGGGTTCCAATCTACTTACAAGAAAGTACATTTCAAGAAATTGAAGAATGCCCTCTATTAATGACCAAAGAAAGAATTCCTACTTTTCAAAGTGTTTTAGATCTAGTAAAAGATAAAGTTTTCTTAGATATTGAAATTAAACAAACTAAAAAAATTGCTTTGGTATGTGATACGTTAATGAAAGAGCTAGGAGATTTTTCTAATTTTGTCATAAAGTCTTTTGATCCAAGAATTGTTCGTTACCTCAAAACTCATTATCCAAATGTAGAAGTGGGATATTTGATTCATAAAAAATACCCTACTTGGTGGCAGAAGATTTTGCTTCCTTCTTCTTTCATGCTTTGGTATACGAAGACGGATTTCTTAGCTATTCATAAAAAATTATTAGAATTGAAAAAGTATCAAAAACTAAGTAAGAAGTACCCTATTTTTTTATGGACGATTCAAGATACAAATGAAATTCAAAGTCCGGATTATATCTATGTAGGAAATTATTATAAAAAGAAAAACGACTAAGTCGTTTTTTTATTTTGATATGGTGTTCAGAAAGGGACTTGAACCCTTATCATTTCCGTCGGAGGGAAATATTTTATCCAATTAAACTATCCGAACAGTTTCTTGGTTACTAATCCGTAACCAATTCACATTTTGTTCCAAATTTCTCGGCTAAATCCAACCATTTTTGTACCTTTGGAATACCATTTTCGAAGATATTATCTTCTTCCCCTTCAATTCGAATTAAAGCCGGAATATCGATTTTATCATAGTCAATATTCATTTCAAAGCTTACAGTATTTCCATTTCGAGTAATATTTGTTTCATAATGATCTAAGCCGCTGTAGTTGGTAGCAATTCCTTTATAGGCATTTTCATAAGTATCTAATAGACTAGAATCTTCTGAAGTTACAGCTTCGTGGGATATTAAGCGATTTAGACGTTCTCCCGTGTAATAAATATCATAATATAATTCTGTAGTTAGATTTTCTCTTTCTCCCCCTCTTGTACAATGTTTATGTTCCATGGTGTTTGAGATCGGATTGGTATTGTTATTTGATTCTTCTTTGGTACATCCTACTAAAAGAAAGGATAGAATCATCATTCCTAATATTATTGCTTTTTTCATAATTTCTCCTTATTTCCTTTATCAGTATATCATATTTTCGAATGAAAAAGAAGTATTAACCTAAAAAGGCTTTTACTTCTTCGTATATTTCTTGATCTAATTCTTTGTCTTCTGTTTTTAAGAAACCATGAGCACAAAATGGTAATTCTACATATTTTGCTTTCTCCTTTGGTAGTCTTTCATAGTAATCTTTGGCTTCATCTTTTAAACAATCTACATTTCCAGTAATAATTAAAGTGTTTGGTATTTCTGTTCTTACTTGTCTTAGTGGATGATAGATATCTTCTTCTAACTCTTTTTTCGGAATCATAAAGGTAAAATATTCTTGAAGATTCTCTATTAAGTGTAAGTTAAAGTTCTTATTCTTTTCTATGGATTCATAGTTGGTTTTTCCAAAATATTCTAGACTGATGGTTGGATAGAATAATATTTCTTTTTGAATCTTTATTTTTCCTGCTTGTAGAGCATGAATGGTTGTGATGATGTGACATCCTGTAGAGTCTCCTACTAGGCATATATTAGAAGGATCCATCATATTGATTTCTAATCCATGATAGAGATAGGCAACTGTTTCTGCTATCATCTCTACCATTTTTTTATACTGATATTTTTCTTCGGTGTATTCAATTGCGATTACTAAAGAATCGGTATTTAGACATAATTTTTTACAAATATCGGAATACTTTCCATTACATTCCGTTACATTTCCATTTCCACGAATATAGATTATTACGCGGTTCATTTCACTTACTTTTTTGGGATAATAAACTCTAACAGGAAGATATTCTTCTCCTAGTATTATTTTATAATCACTGATATTCTTTTTTGAAATAGAGGGATGTAATATTTCTTTTACCGTACGAAATAGTTTGTATTTTACCTCTTGATCAAATTCATTATCTATCATATTAATCACCAATATTATCATACCATAAAAAGAAAGTAATTCCTTCTATCACTTTCTTTATTTTACACTATTTACCACTATTTTCTTCTTCCATGCTTTCTTTCATTAGTTCTTTTATGGTTTGGTCTAAGCGTTTATTGGCTTTTTCTAAGTCGTCTCCTGGAGTAAATGGTTTGCCAATTCGGATGATAAGATTTTTACTTCGAAATTTATAGTCTCCTGTAATCGCATAGGGTACGATTTTGGCATTTCCTTTTTGTGCAAGAGATACTGCCCCAAATTTTAATGGAAGTAAGATATGATCATAATAGTCTTGTTTGGTAATTCTTTTTGATTGAATTAATTCTTGTAGGAATGAATTGGTATCTTCAATATGATTCTTAAACTCTTCTTCTGTAATGATTTTGGAACTTATTAATTCTTCTAGATAATTCACAAAGGAAGTTTTATTCTTTTTTATTCGTTTTTGAAAGGACTTAAAATCTTCTTCTTGAAAATACTTATCATGAAGTTCTTTCATTTTTTCTTCTTTTAAGCCATTTCTTGTTCCTTCTGGAAAGATTCCTAAAGCATGTCCTTTTTCTAGGACTTCTCTTGCAGCCGATGTTGCCTCTGTATCTTTCTTACTACGATCTACTGGGATACAGCCAGATTTTTGAAAGAACCAAGCTACTTTTTTATTATCAAAATACTCTTTTTTCGCCATATAATGAAGTTTTCTCTTCGTTACAATAATAATATTACATTGATCCATAATATGGACATGATTTCCAGCTACTACAATTGCTCCTTCTTTTGGAATATTTTCTTTTCCAATAATCGTTGGGCGATACCAAAAGCGATAAATTGGCGTTAGAATTGCTTTAAAGATCTTATAAGATGTCATTTTTTCATTCATATTTTTTCATCCCTTCGATTCGTTTTTCTTTTACTAGTTCCATGAACTTTTGGTTTTCTTCTTCTAAATTATCTCCTATTGTGATTGGTTTTAAAAATTCAATGGTTGCACTTTTACCAAATACTTTATACTTTCCAGTAATAATAAAAGGAACTAATTTGGTATTGGTATCGTGACAGGCTTTTACAGCTCCTATTTTAAAAGGCATTATTACCTCTTTGGTTCGATTGATGGTTCCTTCTGGAAAAATACCAATACATAAATCTGCCTCTAAGAAATGAATGGCTTCTTCGAGAGCACTTTTATCATGAATTTTACGATTTACTGGTACACACCCCATTCCTTTTACAATGGGTTTTGTGATTCCATGAAATAGTTCCTCTTTGGCAAGAAAATGGACTTGCCGTTTGGTTATTCCAACGAGGGATACAGGATCTAACCATCTGGTATGATTTCCAGCGAGTAGTATTCTTCCCTCTTTGGGTATGTTTTCTAATCCTATTACTTTTGGATGAATGAAAACTTTAATAAAGAACCAAACAAGGGGTTTTACGATTTTATAAAAGATGGTATCTTTTTGTTTCATTTTATCACCTTCTTTTATTATATATGATTTTAAAGAAAAGATAAAGACTTGCAATCTTTATCTTTTTGGGATTTCTTTTACATAATAAGAATTTGGTCGATAATAAGCCTCTTCATCTTTGTCTTGATGATAAGCAATGGCTTTTAGAACGGTAGCATTGTTTTGATATTTTTCTTTAAAACGAGCTATTTCTTCTGGCGTTAATTTCATAGTTTGCAGAAAGCGAACCACTCGATAATCTGGTAGTTTTAATCCTAATTCAACGATTTCTTCTCTTGTTAGGATTTTATCAATTCGAATGGATCTTGCGGCATACATATCATAATAACCGTTGTAGTCATCTTCTCCTTCTACCACTTCTCCTAGGGAAGTTACTTCAGCCATTCCAAATTCTTCTTCTGTTGCGGGAACATATCGCAGAGTATCTTCCATCCGCAGACAAAAATGAAAGCCATTTCCCCCTTCTTCTGGATTTCCGAATTTTAAGGGTCCATCGGCTGTATAAATCTTTCCTTCTTGGAAAGAGGTTCCGTACCGGTTCTTCATTCCTTTATAAAATGCTTTGTATCCTTTTCTTTCCATATTGTCACCTATTTTAGTAATTTTTCATTTACTTTTTTGATAAAATTATAATCTTGTTTGCGAATGACTTTTACTCGTTTTTGTTGAATGGATGTTTTAATTTTTTCAACACCTTGATAACGGTAATAGTCTCCATCTACATTGATAATACAATCTTGGGTCTTTTCCTTTGGAATTAAGGTTATTTCTTTTTCCGATGGAATAATCACGGAATTGGTTAGACTTTGATATTGTTTGTTGTTTATAGGAGCGATGGGAGTGATTTGTAAGGTATGAAATGTGTTATATACAATGCTTCCTCCAAAACTTCTATTATAGGCAGTCGATCCAAAAGAAGTAGAAATTAAGATTCCATCTCCTACGTAGTTTTCTAATAGACGGTTTTCTACATAGATATCTAGATGGATGGCATTTAATTCTATTTCTCTAACTACCATTTCATTAATGGAGCAGAAATGATGAGTTTCATTTTTGGCCTGTACTTCGACTTCTTGAATACCTATCTCTTCATAATAGAATTCTTCTTTTTTTAGGTTCTCTAAGAAAGAATCTAGCTCATCCATACTGATATCTTGGGCAAATCCCAAGGTACCTGCATTTACTCCTACATAGAAAACATCTTCTCTGAAATTTGTTTCTTTTACCATCTTTAGGAATGTTCCATCTCCTCCAACAGCTATTCCTAAATCAAAGTCATCTTCTACTAGCATATACCCATGATTTTGTAATTTTTCTTTCACGGTATGAGAAGCTTCTTTGGCAAAATCATTTTCTTTTACAAATAGTTTTACTCGTTTTATTTCATTCATGTTTATAGCGAAACAGATAAGAGGGACGATGCCCTTCTCCTGTTTTTTTCCTTTCTGTCTTTTGAACTTTATCGGCAATCATTCGACGAAATGCCGGATCTAATAATTTTTTATTTAATATTACTTCATAGACTTGTTGTAGTTCTCCTAAGGTAAAGTATTCGGGCATCATATTAAATACGATATCCGTATACTGTAATTTATTTCGAATTCTTTCTAGGCCAGAGAGAATAACTAAATCATGATCAAAAGCTAAACTTTTGTTCTCTTTTGTATAGAATTGGTAGCGATCACTCGTCTTTTCTCTTAGTTCTTTCCGTACTTGAAATTCGATTGTTTCTTCTTGATTATCTAATTGGAAGGAAACAATATGATTCTTTTCTTCCATTTTTATGATATCAAACCAAGAGGCGTTTTCTACTTTTTCTTTTAATTTATTTTTATCGACTAGTGCTACAAAAGATGTGGATACCACTCTTAATCTTGGATCTCGGTTTATTCCATCAAATGTGTATAACTGTTCTAAATAAATATCGGAAAGATTGGTTTCTTGTTTTAAGACTCGTCTGGCACATTCTTCTAGCGTTTCCTTTTTAGGATCTAAGAAACCACCTGGCAAGCACCATTTTCCTTTATAGGGATAATCTTTTCTCTTTACTAATAAAATGCTCATTCTTTTTTCTTCGTTTTTGCGATAATTTGTTACGTCTTTGGAAGATACACTAACAATTAATATATCGGCTGTCATAGATAGTTTCTCATATAAAGATGAATCATATTGTTTTAAAAATTCTTGCTCATTTTTATAAGTTGTCATACGATACCTCATTTTCTTTTTATAGTATTTCTTTTAATATTCTTACGACTTCCCCTATTACTAATTCTTTATTGTCTTGACGAGAGGATTTGGTTGCTTTTACCGTAGATGGATAGTATTGATTCTTTTCTTTATCATAGATACTAACAAATACTATATTATCTTCACCAAAGGGATTCTCTTTATCCACTCGATTTAGTTTCCCGGTAATTCCTACTCCATAATGGCTTCCTGTAAAGTCGGTTATTACTTTACTCATTTCTTTGGCTGTTTCGGGACTATAAACCGTATATTTATCTAATGTTTCTTTGGAAACTCCCATTTTTATTTTAAATTCATTGGAGTATGTGATGGCACTATATTTTAGTACTTCACTTGCTCCTTCTATATTGGTGATAGCATTTACGACTCCTCCACCCGTACAGGATTCCATGGTGGAAATGGTTTTCTTTTTTTGGGTTAATAATTCTATAATTTCTTTCATGTTACTTCTCCTTGTATAGTTCCTTTTGAACGATATATTCGTAAACTTTTGGTGGCAAATAAGGACGTACTTCTTCTAAGTGATTCTCTTTTATTTTTTCTCGAATTTCTGTTGATGATATATCTTTCGGAGAAATGTTTGCCACTTCGATTTGAAGAGGATACTCTTTTTTCTTTTCTAATATAGACGATAGAGAATTCGTAGAACGACAAACTACTAAAAATTTATAATTTCTCATTAAATAGTCTGCCTCTTTCCATTTTTCAACATAACTTAGATTATCAGTTCCACAAATAAAATAAAGATCGGCAGAAGGATACATCTTCTGAAAATGATCCATAGTTTGATAGGTATAAACGACTTCTTCTTGACATTCAAAATCACTTACTTCCATCTTTGGATGATGATCAATCATTTTCTTTATCATGCTAATACGATGTTCATTATGGATCAAATTGTTTTTGTATTCATATTTCATCCCAGTTGGTACAAAGATAATTTTATCAACGGTATTTGTCGATAATAATTGTTCGGCTATTTGGTAATGCATATTGTGAGGAGGATTAAAACTTCCACCAAAAATACCAATTTTCATGAAATCACCTGTTTCTATAAATTAAATTGCATTTGTTTTTCTTCTTCTTCTAATTTTTTCTTGATTTTATTAAATATTTTTTTCTTACCATTCCATAAATTTGTGGGATCTTCTTCTTTATTATAGGTATTAATAATCAAAGCAAGATACTTAGAGCAATCTACTTCTTGATACCATTCTTTTTGTTTTATTTCTTCTGGTACATAGGTTAAGTTAGTGGAATATAATTTGGTAAACAATCCTTTTTCATATGCTTCATTGAAGCAAGTATCTCCTTCGGTAAATAGGGAGAATGTCGTGATTAAAAAGATTTTATTTACTCCACGATTGCGTAAGTTTTCTGCTACTTCTAAGATAGAGGCACCACTCGCAATCATATCATCCACAATGATCACATCTTTCTTCTCTGGACTGGCTCCCATATACATATGTTCCACAATGGGATTTTTTCCATTTACAACTTTGGATAGGTCACGGCGTTTATAAAATACACCAACATCTACTCCAAGCATTTCGGCGTAGTATCTAGCTCTTTCCATCGCTCCCATATCTGGAGCAATTACTAATAGATCTTTAATATCTTCTTTATCAATTAACTCTTCTAATATACGATGGGTTGGGTAAAAGTTTTCAAACGGAAGTCTTGGTATGGCATTACACACGCTTGAGTTATGAGCATCAAACGTTATGATATTTTTTACTCCAATCGTTTCTAATTCTTGTAAGGCAATGGCACAATCTAGTGACTCGTTTCCTTTTCTTTTATCTTGTCTAGATTGATATAAAAGTGGCATCACCACATTAATTTTAGAAGCATGACCAGAGGTAGCTGCAATGCTTCTTTTTATATCTTGAAAATGTTCATCCGGAGACATTGAATGATTCATTCCATGGTAGGAATAAGTTATTCCATAATTTCCGATATCACTTAAAATATATAAATCAACATTGTTGATATTTTCATGGATACGGACTTTTCCTTCTCCATTACTAAAACGATCTGGGGTGAAATCTAGTAAATAGTTTTCTTCTTCTTTATTCAGTTTTTTTAATTCCTTATTAACTTTTTCTCCTAATTCTTGACAATTAGGCATTACCAATAACTTCAATTTTTTATGATTCATAAACAACTCCTTTTACCCTATTCTTTTTATTTATCTTGAAAATATGTTGGTATATGAAATTTGTGTTCACAATTTTTATGCATTGCCTCAATCTTTTCTTTTACTTCTTCCGCAACTTCTTCTTGGTGAATGACTTTGGCAATATCTTTATACGTTACTCCTAGTTTATCCTCGTCACTTTTACCACTTAATCCATCACTGGGTGTTTTGTATAATACTTTTTCTGGTACTTTTAGGACTTCTCCTACTTGAATTACTTCTTCGACGGTTAAGTCTGCTAAAACTTTGATATCGGATACGGAGTCTCCTCCTTTGGTGAAATATCCAACATATTCTTCACATTTATTACCGGTTCCTGCCACTATATATGTTTTATGTTCTTTTTTAGACATCATTTGGGCAAGATAATATAAAGTAGACATTCTAAGACGTGGTTTTAAGTTTATATCACTATCTTCGGATTTGGTAAACTCGGATAGTTTTTCTACTTCTTCGTGGAAGGTATCATACGTTTTGGTTAGATCCACATTGATGAGTGGAAAATGATAGGTATCCGCAATTAACTTAGCATCTTCTTTATCTTCTTCCTTAGAGTGACATGGCATTGTAACTCCTAAGATATTTTCTTCCCCAATGGCCTTGGCAAATAAAGCTGCCACTACGGCGGAATCTTTTCCTCCGCTAATACCGATGACGACTCCTCCTAAATGACATTTTTGAAAATAATCTTGTATGAATTCGATTATCTTTCTTGTTTGTTCTTCTTTGTTAAACATTCTTTTTTCCCTTTCTTTCTATCGTATGATACTTGATTAAATTGTTTTTTAAATTTCTTAAGGCATCGCTTAAATCAACATAGTATATATGAGGGCTTCTAATACGAGTAACTTCTGGATACATACTTTGATATTCTTTTTCACAGTATGCTTGTCTTTCTTTTAAGGATGGTTGGGAATACACTAATACACCTGCTTGAAAAATTGGTACTTGCATTTCTCTTACCTCATAGTTTGTTAAATGTGTTGTTTTCCAAGTCTCTGTTGGATGTACTAAGGTATATTCCTCTTTGGAAATTTCTTCTTGTGCTAGCGCAATGACATCTCCTAAAGCAAAACCTGTTTCTTTACTATAAAAGCGATAGAATTTTTTATAACCAGGATTGGTAGTTTTGATACTGTCATCGCTTACTTTGATTCTAGGGATTGGTTCTTTATTCTCTTCTGTGGCAACGAGTTTATAAACTCCACCCACTCTTTCTAGAGAGGCGGCGATATTATCTCCTACTCCTAGAGAATCCATGCAAGCACCTTGTTCTTGCAGATCACGAATCATGTATTCTTCTAGGGAATTGCTTAAACAAATCTTGGTATCGGTATAACCCGCTTGATCTAATAGTTTTCTTGCTTCTTTCGATAGATAAGCTAAATCTCCGCTGTCAATTCGTATGCCTTTAAAAGGAATTCCGTTTGGTTTTAAATAATCATTGGCAACTCGAATGGCATTGGGAACTCCACTTCGTAACGTATCATAGGTATCTACTAAAAATACACAATTATCGGGATTACTTTTGGCATATCCCAAGAAGGCTTCATATTCATCTTCACATTCTGTGACTAGGGAATGAGCCATCGTTCCTAAGGCAGGTATATGATATTTCATTCCAGCATAGGTATTACTCGTTCCACAACATCCACCAATAAAAGCATATTTACTAGCTTCGATTGCGGAATCTATTCCTCTTGCTCGTCTTGCCCCAAACTCCATTACTGGGATATTTTTCGCTTCACTGGTAATTCTTTTAGCGGCAGTTGTGACTAAACTTCCATGATTAAAGGCTGCGAGCATGGCTGTTTCTAAAATTTGTGCTGTTACCGCATCGGCTTTTACGGTTATTACGGGTTCATTAGGAAAAATAATGGTTCCATCTGGTACGGCATAAATATTTCCTGTAAAGCGAAGATTTTTTAGATACTCTAGGAATGATTCTTTAAAAGTTCCTAATTCTCTTAAGTAATTTATTTCTTCTTCTCCAAAATGAAAATTCTTGATATATTCTATGATTTCATCGAGTCCTCCACTTACGGTATATCCACCATTGAAAGGATTCTTTCTAAAAAATATATCAAAGTAAAATATTTCCTTTTGTTTTCCTTCTAAAAAATAGGTTTGAGCCATTGTTAACTCATAAAAATCCGTCATTAAAGTATGATTCATATGTTTCTCCTTATTTCTTTTTTACTAATTCTATTCCTTGTTGTTTCATTAATATTTTGGCAGCTTCTACGTATTCCTTTCGGTTTTCTTCTGCATAAGTTGCGATGGCATCTTCATGTACGCGAATGGTATGAGGATGATTTCTTTCATCTAAGTAATTGGCAAGAGCAATACTTCCATTTACGACACATATGTCTGTACAGCATCCTACTACATCGAATTCTTGAAGTTCTGGTTGTTTTGCCATAAACGAACGGAATGTTGGGGATTCCATAAAACTGGTAGAATTCTTTAAAATACGGAAAGTATCTTCTTGCTCTTCCCATGGTTTTAACTCTTCCACAAGTTCTGATTCTGTTGTTCCAGCTAAACAATGAGAACCTCTAAAACGAACAAATTCTGTTGAATCTGGTTGATGGGTATCTTTCACAAAAAGAATGGCTTTACCAGCTTGATGCGCCTCTTTGATGAGTTCTATTTGTCTTGGAATTATATTCGCAATAGATTCATCATGCAACATTCCTTCCCTCACAAATCCATTTACCATATCTACTACTATTAAACAACTTTTGTAAATTTTCATATTTTTAATCTCCATTTCTTTCTCCAATCTTTACTGTTCTTATTAACATTATATTAATAACAAACTATTTCGTCAACTATCTTATTAAAAAAATGTTAAAAAGAGGAATCTTCCCTAAAAAAGAGACAATAGTCTCTTATTTTTTGAATCGATGATTGGATTTAATATGAGTTCCAATGATATCAGATACATCTAATATCGTAATAAAAGCACTTTCATCCATTTCTTCTACGATATGTCTTAATTCAAATAATTCAATTCTCGTTAGGACACAATAGAGAACTTCTTTTTCTCCACTGATTAATCCTTTTCCTCTTAAAGTTGTGGTGGTTCTTCCTAGACGATTGTATATTTCTTTTGATAGGGAGGTTCCTTTTTCTGTGATAATCATAGCAGCTTTGGCTTGCTCCAAACCTTCGGATACAAAGTCAATTACTTTAAAGGTAATTACATACGTTAGTAAGGAATACATAGCTCGATCAAAACCAAATATAAAACCAGCTACTGTATAAATAATTAAGTTAAATAGTAAGACAACTTCTCCTACACTAAGATTGGTTTTTTTGCTAATGACAATGGCTACACTTTCCGTTCCATCTACACATCCACCAAAGCGAATGACAATTCCTACCCCGATTCCTAAAAGGGCTCCTCCAAATACGGTTGCGAGTAATATTTCTTCTGTGAATGGTTCTAACAATTCAAAGAATGATAAAAAAATAGAGAACATAACCATAGAATAAACGGTTCTGACAAGGAATCTTTTTCCTAGATTCTCATATCCAATAAAAACAAAAGGGATATTTAATAATATGACTAATAATCCTAGTGGAATATGAAAGATTTTATAGAGTATTATAGATATTCCAGTAACTCCTCCATCTAAAATTGTATTAGGAATTAAGAATAATTCTAAGGCTATAGCAGCCAATAAGCTACCTACGGTTAAGCCTAATATATTTAAAATGGTACGAATCGTTGGATTTTTAATTTTAGTCATTTTTTCACCATCTTTCTAGTATCATTGTATCATGTTTCCAAAGAAAAAAGGGGATACTATTTCCTCTTTTTTTATCTATTTGTACAAGTTGTGTAAATCCGTTTCTTGCCCCATTTTTGCTTGTTCTTCTTGTTGAATAATTTCTTCTGGTTTATCGGTTATTGGTTGCGGAGCTGGAGGTGGTGTATTTCTTAAAATAGCTTCTCTTCTTTCTCTCATTTTTTTGTTGATTTTATTGTATCCTTTGCGAACTTGATTGCCATCCATATTTTGATAAGATTTCGTAAATAAAGCAGAATATAGGAAGATACCCACTACTATTACTCCTAAGACAATCATTACATTTACAAGTAAACTAGCTTTGGTATCTAATTGTCCGTTCTTAGCCATTCCAATTTCTTCGACTGTTTGACCTAGATTTTCCGTACTACCACTCGTACGACATTTGTCATTATCTCCTAAAATAGAAATATATTTGATATCAGCAATGGTACTGGTTGTTCCTAAATATTCTTCTCCTACCCGAATGACATATGCTCTTTCTTCTTTTCCATCTAGAGTGTCAGCCGAACAGAAATTAATCGTCCCAATATTTTTTTTATCTTTGTTGAATAATCCAATACTTATGGTTACCGGATGAGTCTCATGGGTAAGATTTTTAATTCCCGCAAATTGTACTTTACCATCAAAATACATTAAATTTTTGTAACTAAAGACAGAAGTTACTACGGTTGTTTCTACCTCGATTGGTATTAGTTCTCGCACTTCATAATGAGCGGCTTTTACTTTGGGAGTCGATCCTATTAAGATACACATCCCGATCATAATCCATAATCCTATTCTTTTCATTTTACGAATTCCTTTCTATTATCTTTTCTACTTCTAACCAGTTGGTTGCATAGTTTTCTCTGGAAGTAAAGCGTTCTTTATCATCATACAAAATACAATTTACTTTGAATGCATGCATTGCTTTTATGTTATAAGGATCATCATCTACCATTATATCAATTTGATATTCTTGACATACTTCTGCTTTCTTTTCACCATAGGATGCCGTTATGATTTTTTCTACTTTTATATTTTGTTTTTCTAACCATTTTTGGGTTATTTCTTCTACATTTTTAATAGAAGGAACAAACGTATTACTACGAGCTGTAATGGCATAAAATGTATGTCTTTTTTCTCTTAACCTTTGAATGACTTCTTTGGCATACGGTTTTAGTTCTACCTCATTATATATTTTTTCTAAACAAGAGTTAAAAAATTCTTTGGTTAAATCTTTCTCATTCATAATATCTAATTTTGAAAAATTGGTAGTAGAAGCATATATTTTCAGATATTTTTGGACGGTTTCACTAGTGTTACAAAGAGTATCATCTAAATCTATCCCTATTCTCATTTTAATTTCTCCAGTTTTTCAATTGCATCTTGAATGGTTTTCACTTCTATTAACTTTATTTTTAATTTCTTACTCTTCTTATATTGTAATGCATCTTCATAATTTTGTCCACTTGGTACTAAAAATATCTCTGTTTTCGATTTTTCAGCTCCTAGTAATTTATATGTTACTCCACCAATTGATCCAATGGTTCCATCTTCTTCTATGGTTCCGGTTCCGGCAATCTTTTTCCCTTGTGTTATGTCTTTTTTGGTTAATTGATTGTATATCTCTAGGGTAGATATTAAACCTCCCGATGGTCCTGATTCACTACCTCTAAATTTTATTTCTAGAGTAGGACTTGTTTCATAATCTTTTACTCCTTGGAGACCAACTCCTAGTATTACACGATCTTCATAATCATAAAGAGTCGCCTTTAGTGTTTTCTTTGCTTTCTTTCGATTCACATCAATTGAAACTGTTTCTCCGGCTTTTTTGGTATATAAATATTCTCTATACTCTGAGATTGTTTCATAGGAATGACCATCGATAGATAGTATTTCATCCCCTATTTTTAAAGGAGAATCAAAGTCTTCAAATTTCGCAATTACAAATATTTGGGAAGAAGTTGTTTTTATTTCTTTTCCAGCTAGTGTATATGCCCAATAGGTGGCGGTTGAATTTGCACTACGAAGGTCTAGATCACTTCGAAATTGAATGTCTTCTAGACTTTCCTGCTCATCATATTTATATAAATTAGCATCTTCTCGATCCCAGGTTGGTATTACATAACTAAGAGCATAGGTAAAGATAGTTCCTTCTAATTCGGTTACATAACTGATATTGAAGCTACCTTTACTTGAATATTTGTTTTCTACTGAAATACGGCTTGAAACATCACTGGTTCCTCCTCCTACAATAATATAATAATTTAGAGGAAACTGTAATATACTGTATAAAAGGATTGCAAAAATCAAAAATTTATACTCTTCTTTTATAAATTCTAGGATGGCATTTAAGATTTTTTTAAACATTCTATCACCTAGAATCATTATAACAAACAAAAGGAAAAAATATGAAAAAAAGTTATCAAAGAATACTTATACTTGTCAGTTTATGGTTCCTATTTTTGGGAATTCTTGGAAATGCTTCTCTTCTACTTTCCGAATCCGTTCGCTATTCTATTTTGTTTTTAACAAAATTTTTTCCCGTTAGTTTTCTTTTGTTTTTACTCTCTCGTTTATTATTAGAATATGGTATGCTAGATTTTATTCAAAGATTATTTCCTAAGAATTCTACTCGTTTCTATGTTTTTCTAGTTAGTCTTTTCAGTGGTGTACCGGCTGGGGCCAAGACCATTGTTTCTTTATGGGAAAAACAATCTTTAGGAAAAGAAGAAGGAAATGCTCTCCTCTATTCTTCTTTTTTTCCCAATCTTTTATTCTTATTTGGCTCTGTTTCGCAAGTGGTAGAGAAAAACATTTGTTGGAAAATTTTTTTTGCGATTTTCTTTAGTAATCTTGTGTTGTTTTTTCTTTATTCGAAAAAAGGAGAATGTTCTATTTCCTCTTCCTCCAAACCCTTTTATCAAGCTTTACAAACCTCTATTGAAGATGCAATTCACACGATGATTCTTATTTATGGTATTTCTCTTTTCTTCTTTGTTATTGGTTTTTTAGGAACTCATTATTTTTCGATGAACTCTTTTCTCTACGTGTATTGGAATGGGCTGTTTGATTTAACGAATGGTGTATTTTCTACTACTTTGATTTCTAGTTTATTTTGGCGTTCTTTTACTCTACTTTTTTTTCTTAGTTTCGGAGGAATATCCATTCATATGCAAGTAGGAAGTATTCTTCAAAATAGTCCTTTTTCTTATTTTTCTTTTTTGAAAGGTAGAATTTTGGGATTTGCTTTTTCTATGATTTTTTTCTTGTTCTTTTGGTTTTTCTAAAAAGAAAAAAAGTGATTTCTCACTTTTATTCTTTTACTAACCAGATAGCATGGATGACTGTTTCTACTGTATCGGATCCGTTGGCTTCTGATTTAATTCTAAATTTTAATTTAGCGGTAGGAGAAGAATCCGTGATATCAATATTGTAGTATTGATCTTTTCCTTTTCCAAAGGCTTCTTTCTTAAGAGAAGATCCTGTAATATATAGGGATGACTTCATAAAGGTATCATCGGTTGTATTGGTCCAGTTTTCCGTAGCACTGACATGGCAACGTAAGTGATTATATTCTTCTCTAGTAAAACTCTTTTTCGTGGTAATTTGAGAATAATAGTTTTTATTTTCCGTTGTCATGGTAGCTCGAATATCATTTGGATTTACTTGGATCCATTCCTTTTCCTTTTTAATTTCACTGATACTTCCTGTTTTTACGCCATCGTCATCTAAATACTCATATTCAATTCCACCCATTTTATCATATAAGTAACTGCCTGATACAGCTCCATTTCCATACCAATAAATCGCTCCAGCTGGGAAGAATAGTAATACTTGAGCTTCTTCTTTTACTTGGAAATTCTTTGTATAAGCTGTATTTAAATCGGTTTTTTTGGCAATACTAGATGTGAACGTATAATATCCGAGTGGTAAGTTAACAACTGCTGTTCCAGTGGTTGAAGCTTGAATCATACCCGTTACTGGTCCGGTAAATGTTATACGATCGTTGGATGCTGCGTATACCGTTACGGTAACTGTTTTTTCTGTCCATACCGCTCTATAGGATAGATTTCCTGTTGTACCAGTTGGAATCACTACATTCTTTTGTGGAGTAGTTCCATTTGAACCAACCCATCCCACGAATTCAAATCCTTCTTTTTTCGGATTTTTTAAAGTAATAGGACTACTGCAAGTATTATAAGATGATGGGTTTTTGACATCTGCTGCCCCATCGTAATTGTACGTTATATTAAATTTTTGTGCCCAGTTTGCTCTTAATGTAACATTTTGAGATCCAGATAAAATACCAGGACAGATAGAAGCAGTTGGATAAGCGGTTGCGGCATAGGCACTACCTCCGGCTACCCAAGGATGAGAAGCACATATTTCATAGCCTTCTCTGGTTGCTTTATAAAATCCATTGGAAGTTGCCGAACGAAGGGTACAAGCACCGTCATCTCCATAACCATAATCGCATTCTTGGGTGGTGTTTGTGGCATTTTTACTGAAATTTCCACCATTTGGGTCATAGGTAATATTACATTTAAAATCATTCCAATTAGCCGTAAAGGATTTGTGTCCAGAACTTCCCGTTGGAACAGAAACATTCATTTGAGGGACTCCTCCATTACTTCCTGTCCAACCTAAGAACGTGGCTGCGGCTTTGGTTGGATTGCTTAATGTAAATGTCGGTGTATTTAACATATACATATTCGGATTGGATAATCCAGAAGGAATTTGTCCTCCTCTTAAATCATAACTAATTAAATAGATTTCTCTGGTTGGATCAATAAACTCAGCCCCTGAGAAAATAAAGTTAATTGGCGCAATGATTTCAATCGCATATCTAGTGGTTAACTCTGGATGATAAAAGCCAATATAGATGGATAAAACGTTATCTTCCGTAATATCGATTAAAACGTTATTGATACTCAAATCTTTTACTACGTGATTGTACTCATTTTTGGAAGAACCTAAATCTGGTATATCATACTCAATTAAATCCGTTGGTTTTCCATATTGAATCATAAAATAATCATCCGATGTATGAGATCCCGCAATATGGTAGGTAGAGTATGCAAGACGTTGCGATACAATTAATTGTCTTTGAGTACCATCTTTTAAATCACAGTTTAGAGTATGTGTAATCATATCTCCTGTTATCGTTCGGTCATAATTAGCATGAGCCAGTCCAATTTTAATAAAATCATCTTGGATTTCTTTGGTTAAAACATTTTTGTACGTTAGGATTTGTTCTTTATATTCTTCTATCATACGTTTTTGATTAAAAGAAGATACAGAACTATACATAGATGCCGTTATCATCATAATTAAGACGAAACTTATCAAAACTTCGATAATCGTCATACCTTTATTATTCAATCGTTTCATTATTTATTCACCTCAATCGTTGCATAAGAATAATAATTGTTGTTGTCTTTCACATGATGAAAGCAAGCAATTACTCGATACTTGGCATAGTTTAAAGATTCAATTTTATAATCTGGTAGACTGGAAATATAGTCTTTAAAGCCACTTCTAAAAACATTTTTATTACCTTTATTTTCACAATACTGTTCTGATCCAGTTCCTTCTCTAGCAATGCATTTGTTTTTATATAATGTTGGGCAATCTCCCGCAAAGCAATCTTCTTCATATCGTTTATATGATTCTTGAGCCACGGTCTTTTTAAACCAAACGTCTCCAGACTTATCGTTTCCATTTCCAATTCGATATGGAGTTATATAGATTTCACATTCATTTCCTTTGGAATTGCAGCCTTCAACTTGTAGGGCTTTTACCATATTCTTACAGATTTCTCTTTTTTCATCGTCGGCTGAAACATCATCACATTCAAAACGAGCATATCCTCTTTCCGCAAGATTAACAATTTTTTCTACACCAATTTGGTAGGAACTGTCTTCAATCATTCGTTTCAACCAAAAAACATCATACTTTCCATCGACGTCATCATAGGTTTCTCGTTTCTCATATTCTCCAATTAATGGATAAAAATTTGTGTATATCATTGTAAATATTAACATTAAAAATACAGTAACTACTAGGGTTTCTGCAAGGACAAATCCTTGACGATTATTTTTTAACATTTTCTCTTTTCCCCTCCTTGCTATTCTGTTAAAATTATTATATAATATTATTTAGTAAAATACCATAGAAAGTAGACAAAGGGGTTGAAATGATGGTCCAATTTGATGTCAAGCGTGTGCAAAAAGGTACCGAAAGTTTCATGGTGTCCTTCGATTTTACGAAGACTCCCGTAACTCAGATAGCCGATTATATTATTATAGCAGCATCTAAGTATGGTGCTTCTGATATTCATTTCGATCCTAGAGAAGACGGAATGATGGTTCGTTTCCGTATCGACGGAGATTGTCAGGACTATACTTTTGTACCGTTAGCTTATGAAAAGAATTTAACAACTCGTTTGAAGTTGTTGGCTAATATGAATATTACTGAATCAAGACTTCCTCAAGATGGTGCCATCAAAGGAACGTTTGGAGATCAATACTTGGATATGCGTGTTTCTTCTTTGCCATTAAATGAAGGAGAAAAAGTCGTTATCCGTATTTTGGATTATTCTCGAAGTCTTGAAGGTATCGATACTTTAGGATTCCATCCTAAGAATTTGGAAAAAATCAAACGTATGATGGAACTACCTAATGGTATTATTTTGACTACTGGAGCTACTGGATCTGGTAAATCCACTACTACTTATTCTATTTTGCAAGGATTGAATAA
Organism: uncultured Caryophanales bacterium; assembly: GCA_946539445.1. Lineage (GTDB taxonomy): Bacteria > Bacillota_I > Bacilli_A > RF39 > UBA660 > UBA3789. Next base: position 1,209 of record CAMNHK010000013.1, on the reverse strand, counting down.
ACCAGAAACCAATATTATTACGGTTGAAGACCCAATCGAAATGAACATTGAGGGAATCAATCAAGTTCAAGTTAATGCGGAAATTGGAATGACATTTGCTGCAGCTTTACGTTCTATTTTACGTCAAGACCCTAATATTATTCTTATCGGAGAAATTCGTGACTCTGAAACGGCACAAATCGCTGTTCGTGCTTCTATTACAGGACACTTAGTTTTGTCTACCATCCACACCAACAATGCTTTAGCTACCGTGGAACGTTTATTGGATATGGAAGTTGAACGTTATTTATTAGCGACTTCTCTTACAGGAATCATCTCTCAGAGACTTGCGAAAATGTTATGTCCTGATTGTCGTTACCAAAGAGAAACTACTAAATATGAGAAAAAAGTATTTAAAAAGTTTATGAATATGGATGTCGCAACTGTTTGGGAAGCCAATCCAAAAGGTTGTGAACATTGTCGTCGTGGATATCATGGACGTATTGCATTCCATGAAGTGTTGGAACTTGATGATAATATTCGTTCCGCAATCAGTAATGAAAAATTAGAGAAAAAAGATTTAGCTAAAATGGTATATTCTGGTAATACAATTACCATGTTACAAGATGCCTTGATTAAATGTTTAGAAGGAAAAACTTCTTTTGAAGAAGTATATCGTAATATTGAAATTGAAAATGAAGACGATGATAATTATGAAAACGAGATAGCTACCGAAATTATGGAGACTATCCCAGTTGATAATACCGTGGAAGAAAGCGATGATTTATTAGATACGTCTGCTATTCAAAAAGATGAAAATGATATTTCTAATTCTGCTATTCCAATGTCTTTCACCGTCAATGATTTTGTAGATAATACCAATGCTGAGGTAGGAGATGCTGTGGCGGTTGCCCAACCTGAACCTACTCCTGTTATGGCTATTCCAACTATGGATATTGGTGGTGCTGTAGCCGCTACCATTCCAACTGCACAAAGTGCTATTGTGGAAGGACAAGTACCAGGAGTTATGCAACAATTTGTTACTCCAGAACCAGTTTTAAATGCTAGTGGTGTTAATTATGGACCTGGTATGTTGCCAGTTACTCCAGCTTTGGTAGATCCTGTACAAATTGGAACAGCGGATCCAAATAGTAATGTAGTATCTGCACCAGTTACGGAAGTAGCTCCTATTACTCCAACTGTAGAAGTAGCGCCTATTACTCCAACTGT
>CAMNHK010000012.1 GCA_946539445.1 uncultured Caryophanales bacterium | reverse complement strand
ATCACTAGAATCAACAGCTGTACTTTCTTCTGAAACAGATTCTTCTTCTACAGGAACTTCAGCACTTTCTTCCTCAACATTTGACTCTTCTACAGGAGATTCTGCTGTTACTTTCTCATCAGAAGTCTCAGCATTCACTTCTTCAGCAGGAGTCTCCTCTACTGGAACAGCAGGATTTTCTTCTACCGCATCCGCTTCAACAACAGGTACTTGAATACCCATATCCGTTGAAACATCTGCTTGAGCGGAAGGAATCTCAATTTTCTCTCCTTCATTAACAGGAGTTTCTTGAGCAACTTCTGCTTGATTAACGGATTCTTCAGGGGCAACCGGAACTTCTACATTCATAGCCTCTTCCGTAACTGGCGGAACCTCTACACTGGCATTAGCCATTACACTTTCATTGGCAACATCAGTAGGTACAGTGACATTCTCCGCATCCTGCGTTGGAACATTTTGTGTTGGAACTTCTACTGGAGCAACCATATTACCCATCAAATCACCATTGACATCACCCAAAGAGAACCCAACACTTTGAGATTCAACAGTTCCTTGATTATTTTCAATTAAAATATTCTCTTCTGTAGTAGGAGTTACCGCTTCTGCTGGAGCAGCCTCTACAGTCTCTTCCGTAGAAACGGGAGCAGGCTCATTTTGTGTTTCACTAGCAACTGCAACATCTTCTTCTACAGGTGGAGCAATAGGAGCAACTTCTGTTTGATTAGCTTGTTCTTCCATACCAGTTGGAACTTCTACTTGATAATTATCAGCAATTGGTTCATTTGTTGTTGTCTCAGCTGCCAACGCACCTTCCACAACATCTTGTGAAACATGAACCTCACTAACATTAATATCTTGTGCATCGGGATTATTTTGAATAGCACCTGGAATAAGAGTATATTCTACAATCTCACAATCAGGAGTATTCTTACTAAAATACATCTTACTGTCAACACTAGCAATAAAACTATAGTATTCATTTCCTAATAAATTATTTCCATCAATATCACACAAAGTAGCTTCAGAAAACTGATCATTGAAAAGATATCTTCCCTCACCACCCATTTTTGTATTCAACCTATCTTTAATCAAAGCAGGTGTAGAAACTAATTTAGTGGCAGCTAAAGGATCATTTCGTAAATTAACTGCTTCAATAACAGATTCACTAACAGCTTCAGCAGGTTCTACTAATATAGTATCCTCGTCCACTGGCTTAATCATACGGTTGGTAAATGGTATAACTTCTCTTCCATTATCATCAATAACTCCAATATGACTAGCTTTAGCCATAGGATCAATCGCCTCTTTTAAATCCGTTGAGGCAATTCTATTTCCATTCTTAAACTTCTTTTGATCCGTTTCATCTAAAAAATAGTACGTTCTTCCATCGTCTGTGATACCATAAGTACAATTAATATCATCACGATCCCTATATTTTACGACTCCTTTTTGGACTTTCATAAACACACCACCCAATATTCTACATTAATCTACTTAATAATATATCACAAAAAATATTTCAAAACAATAATTTTTATGAAATTAATAAAATTGCATAAAAAAGCAGAATAAGTTACAATATTTTTGGTGATAAAAATGAAAAAACAAAAACAACTACTATTCTTTCGAGGAATATTCATATTCATAATATCAGTTAGTTTAGGAGTCATTGTAGTAACAGAAAAAGCGGGAGGATTACTAATTCCAAAAGTACAAGAAAAAATGATTTCTTATTTAAGAGATAATTATTCCAATAATTTTCAGAATTTTATTTGGAATAGCCCCACCTACGAAAGTACAAAATACGCCATGAAAGTAACTGACAAAGAAAATGAAAATCATTATTTTTATGTATATTATCAAAAGAAAGAGACAACGGATACCTATCAAGAAGATTATATAGAAGGAAAAACTCTATTAGAAAACATACAAAAAAATCTAGAAAAAGAAATACAGCAAAAAACAAACACTGCATGCCAAGTAATGATTCCCCAAACACTAGATCAATACACTTCTAATGTTCAAGAAAGAATCCTAAAAGAAGACAATTTATTAGAATTAAAATTTTATTCGATACAAAAAGAATTATCCATCAAAGAATGGAGTGAAAAAGAGATCATAACAAAAATCAATCACCTTTTAGAAACCTATCAACAAAACAACATAACTCCAAAAAGTTATACCATAAGATTTACAAATCCAGAAGATATCACTCAATCCATTCAAATTCAAAATATTAGAGAAGATTTTTTAGAAAATCCGAACCAGCAGCAAATCATTCATGATATAATAATGGATGAAAACTCAGAAGTTTTAAAACAAAATAAAATTACTTATAAATACTTAAATTAGGAGGAATATATGAACGACTGTATTTTTTGTAAAATAATAAAAGGAGAACTACCTTCAAAAACAATTTATGAAGATGATATCATTAAAATAATAATGAATATTAATCCATCAACCGATGGTCACCTATTAGTATTACCAAAAGAACACTTAGTAAATCTAATGGACACTAATAATGAAATCATTACTCATGCACTAGATATCGTACGTAATACAATTTATCCATTACTAAAAGAAAGATTGCATTGCGAAGGATTAACTCTTGCTCAAAATAATGAGTTAGGCCAAGAAATCAAACACTATCATATTCACTTAACACCAAGATATCCAGAGGATGGTGCAGATTTCCATTATGATGAATCGAAACTATCAGATTTAGATGAAGTTTATGCAAAACTAACAAAATAAAATACCTACAAGTAGGTATTTTTTTTTAAAGTTAAATAGAAGCACCAAGAATAATAATTAATAATATAAATAAAACTAAGACGATAGCTCCATTAGATGATGAACCACAATTAGTCATGATTATTCCTCCTTCAAAGTATTCTATGGAAAAAGTAGAAAAATGTTCATATATCTTTCTTATTTATTGCAAGAAAAAAATTTTTTTGTTATGATACATTTTATATGGGAGGAATCAAAATGAAAAAAGGAAAACTATTAATATGTTTAGGAACAGTACTAGCAGTATCTGCTCTAACAACAGGATGTGGAAGAGAAATTGAAGTAAAAAATGGTTCAAAAGTAGCTGTATCTCTAGAAAACGATAAATTTACCGCAACCGAATATTACGAAAAAATAAAAGAAAACAATATTTCAGTATTAGTAGATATGATAGATCATAGTCTATTAGATGAAAAATATAAGGCAGACGATAAAGAAAAAGAATCCATTGATAATCAAGTAAATCAAATCAAGAGTTATTATGGACAAGATGAAGATTCTTATACTTCAGTTTTAAGACAATACTTCGGAGTAGAAACAGAAGAAGAATTAAGAGAAAAACTTAGTCTAGAATATAAGAGAAATCTAGCAGTAAAAGATTATGTAAAAGAACATCTTGGAAAAGAAGAAATAAAAAAATATTATAACGATAATATTTACGGAGAAGTAAAAGCCAGTCATATTCTTATCGCCATTGAAAAAGAAGGCGAAGAAACAGACGAAGATGCCGATAAACGTGCAAAAGAACAAGCAGAAAGTATTATCAAAGAATTAGAAGATGGAAAAAAATTTGACTCTCTAGCAAAAAAACATTCTGCTGATAAAACTACTTCCGCAAATGGTGGAGATTTAGGATTTATCGATGTAAATGATGTCCCAGAAAACTTTGGTAATGCCTTAAAATCTTTAAAAGTAGGAGAATATACAAAAGAACCAATAAAGACAGAATTAGGTTACCACATCATATTAAAAGTAGAAGAAAAAGAAAAACCAAAATTAAAAGAAGTACAAGATGATATTAAAACAACACTAAGTGAACAAAAATTAAAAGAAGACTCATCTCTTTACTATGAAGCTTTAAAAGGATTAAGAGAAGATAACAAAATTGAGTGGAATGATGATGTCTTAAAAAAAGCCTACAATGATTATATGAACAATTTAATGAAAACAGCAAAAAAATAGTTAACAATCGTTAACTATTTTTTTTATAAAATACAATATTAGAACCATGATATATTTCTTCAAACTCATCATGATATTTCAAATAATAAGCAATTGGATAATCTTCATCCACCAAATAATAATCAAAATTATATTTATCAATAATAGAAACATAATCCCCTTGTAACATAGAAAGATTTAAATAGTCTTTATAATTATACTTACCATATAAATCAGCACGCCCATCAATAAAAACAGGAATATCATGATAGATTAACTCTCCTCCATACCCATACATATTAAATAAACGCTTTGGCTGTTCTTCTTTTATTTGTTGAATAATAGATGGTTTTAAATCCAGTTCATAGGAAATAGGAATATTTTGATAAAAACGGTATCCCGCAACACCAAAAGCAAGAAAAGACAAAAGAATCATACTAAAATCCGTTCCAACATCCACTTTTCTCTTTGATACATAAGAAAAAATAACATAGCTCATTACAATATATGTATAAGGCCAAAAACGAATACTCTTTAAACCTAAATAAGTAGTAACTCCTAATAATATAAAATCCATAAATTGAATCTTACGATCACTTAATAACAAAGTAAAAATCATAAATAATAAAAAAGCATAATAAACATAATGATACCATTCATTTAAAGATGTACTTTGCCATTCACTAATATTTTGAATCATAGTAGTATCTGCCATATTTTGATAAGGATAAAGAAACATCTTAAATCCATGAACATTAATACAGATAGCTATCATACATAAAATCATTATTAAGAAAAATTTTTTTTGCTTTTTCTTACTCATTTTTTTGGCTTCCATTTTTTTAAATTGAAAAGAAAAACTTCCTCCAATAAGAAACAAGAAACAAAATAAATAACTTAAATTACTAGAGCCACCATGATAATTAGCCCATAGCATTGCTATAAAAGGTAGAAAATATATTTTTTTAGAGTCTTCCTTTTGATACAAGTCATAGCAGAACCAAATGGTGAGAGCCAAAAAAGAAAAACTAATCAAATGAGGTCTTGCTTGAATAAAGCCTAAAAATAATAAAAAGAAAAATAGCAAATAAATAAGAGAATATGGTATATTTTTATCCAACGATTCTCGGTTTGGATAAAACAATAAAAATAGCAATCCTCCCATTCCTAGAAAACAATAAACAAGAGGATGAAAGGAATGAAAGATATTTTTTAAAAATGCCAAAAAAACTTCAAATAACCATTCATGACTCATCCAATATTTTCCCGCAACAAACCAAGAAAAAATATCTTTCTTTAAAACTCCGTGATGAATCATATACTCCCCTGCTTTGATATGCCAAAAATAATCTGGATCTACTCGAAATAAAGAAGTCATAAAGACAACTAATCCCAATATTAAAACAATCCATAAATAAGATAACTTACGATTACTCTTCTTCATATTTTAATCCTTTCTGATAGAGTTTTTCTCTTATTTTTTGTTTTAATTCTTCCCCTTCATATTTTCTACTATATTTTCGATAATACTTCTCATATTCTTTTTTAGCAATTTCGAAATCATTTTCAAAAGAATAATGAGATATCACTTGATTTAAAACAGAAATATCATATCCCATATTCTTAATATCTTGATAGATTTTTTGCTTTAAAACGACGCCTCCCCGAGAATGATTAGACTTTATAGAACGATCCACTAATTTCTGAATTCTTTCCTGCTGTTCTTCTTCTGTAAAAACGATTAATGCCTCATCAATATAATTAGATTCCACTTTCTTTTCTTGCAATTCACGAGCCAATTTATAGGGTCCCTTATTCGTTGTAATCATTTGATTATTTACATAACTTTTTGCATAACTTTCATCATTTAAATATCCCTGCTTTATTAGCTTTTGAATAGCCTTTTCAACCAAATCATAAGGATATTCTTTTTTCAAAAGCAATGTTCGTAATTCAAAAACACTTCGAAAACGATTCTGAATACTATTTAGGGCAACATAATATACATCCCATTCTTGATTACACTGATCAGCCTCTATTAATAGTTCTTCACTCAACTCTTTCTTTATCAAAAGATTATATTGTAATATTACTTCTTCATAAAAAATATATTCACGATCATCTTCCAAAAATACTTTGTAGCGTCCCTTGGACATTTTTTTATATTTTGCAATTTTCAAAAGACATCACCCAATTTCATTATATCATAAAAAAAGAGACTTATTCGTCTCTTTTCTTTACCTCGATAAGGCCTTCAGAAACCTCCTCGAGAGCCCTTCCAATATTCTTTTTGCTTTTGTACTCGGATTCAGGCATTTGTAAATATCCGTCTTTAGAAATCTGCTTACTTCTTCTCGCCGCAATATGAACTAACTCATATTTTGAGTTAACCACATTTAGCAATTTGTCGATAGATGGATATATCATTAATATCACACTCCCTATTATTAGAATAAAGGGTTATTCGTAAAATAGCAAGTAAACTGACACAATTAGACACTTGACATTTACAAAATATTTTGACAAATAAAATTAACGGAATTGATTACAAGAGCCACATTGAACATTACTACAAACATTTTCTTCAGAACAAGTATAAGCAGGGCGATAAGTATGCTTATAAACATGATGATTGATAATACGAGTATGAATAGGACAAATATGAGGAACTTCGTGGACAAAAGTACGATTAATTACTCTTTCTTGTACCCCACAACTAGTAGGGGTTTCCATCATAGGGTTTTGATTCATCATAACATTTACATCAACATCCATATCTTGATCCACATAATTTTGATTTCCATCAATGGAAGAATTCATATTCACATTTTGAAAAAAATCAGTATTATACATATAAAACCTCCTAACCTATTGTATGTATCAAGAAAACATAATCCACATAAAATGCCCAAAAAAAAGACATTTAATGTCTTTTTTGAATAACTTCTTCACTAGAATCTGTATCTTGAAACATATCATATAAAGGATTTTTTCTCTGCTTTGTTAATACTTGAGCTACATGTTCAAAATCAACGTTTAATCGAGATAACGACTCTGAAATATCACCTTCACAAAGATTTACATTTTGTCCCACTACTTCTTGAAAGGTATAATCCATTGTTTCTAGATTATCAAATCCCAAGCGAGTAAAAGAAGAATTATCTGCACTCCATGCAAATAATTGATAATACATATTTCTCTCAGTTTCTTTGGTTTGTTTAATCACAAGACTATCCGGCAAAACAACTCCAAAAGAATGAACTTCTAAACCTTTATCGGAAACATCTGAAGCAAAACAAACTCGATTTCCTTCTCCTATTAATATTTGAGAAAAAGGAGTAAAAAAACCATTTTCTTCACAACTACCCCATTTATCATATAAATCTCTTAATCGAACAGATCCTTGATTACTGACCTCATCCAATGCCATTTATAAATCCTCCTTAAAATGGTAATTTCATATTACCGTTTGTAACTTGTTTCATCATTTTTTTCATTTGATCAAATTGCTGCAATAAACGATTAACTTCTTGAACCGAAGTACCAGATCCTTTGGCAATTCTAGTTTTACGACTTGCTTTAATAATATCTGGATTCTTTCTTTCTTTTGGTGTCATAGACAATACAATTGCTTCGATATGAGCCATTTGTTTTGGATCAATCTTAATATCCGTTAATCCCATTTTCTTAGCACCAGGTATCATTTTAATCAAATTCTCTAAAGGTCCTAATTTTTTCATTTGTTTCATGGTAGATAAAAAATCTTCTAAATCAAATTTTCCTTGTTGCATGCGTTTCGCTGTTTTTTCAGCTTCTGCCTCATCAATAGATTCTGTTGCTTTTTCAACAAGAGAAATAATATCTCCCATTCCAAGAATACGTCCAGCCATTCGTTCTGGATCGAAGGAATCCAATCCATCTAGCTTTTCAGAAACTCCAATAAACTTGATAGGAACATGAGTTAAATGACGAACCGATAAAGCGACTCCTCCTCGAGTATCTCCATCTAATTTAGTAAGAATAACTCCCGTTAGAGGTAATTTATCATTAAAACCAGTAATAACATTAATAGCATCTTGCCCCATCATAGAATCAATAACCAATAAAGTTTCTTGAGGAGCAATTGTTTTTTGGATACGATCTAACTCATCCATCAAATCTTCATCAATATGCAAACGACCAGCCGTATCAATCAATACATAGTCGTATCCATTTTCTCGTGCATACTCTAAAGCATTTTGAGAAATCTCTACTGGGTCTTTCTTTCCCTCTTGATAAACCTCAATATTTAATTGCTTTCCAAGTTGAACCAACTGATCAATAGCAGCAGGACGATAAACATCACAAGCAACTAATAAAGGTTTTTTTGCATGCTTTTTTCTTAAATAATTTCCTAATTTTGCAATGGTGGTCGTTTTTCCTGAACCTTGTAATCCAACAAGCATCAAAATAGCCGGATTACCTTTCACATTTAAAGGCTCACTTTCTCCACCTAACAATTCTGTTAATTCATCTTTTACAATTTTAACAAATAAGTCACCTGGATTAATACTAGAAGCAACTTCTTCTCCTAACGCTTTTTCTTTAACCGCATTGGTAAACTCTTTCACAACAGAATAGTTAACATCGGCTTCCAACAAAGCAAGACGAATTTCACGCATCATATCAGAAATATTATCTTCTGTTATCTTACCATATCCCTTTATTTTATGAATGGCATTTTGTAGTCGATCTCCTAAGCTTTCAAACATCTTATATCACCTAAAAACTATTATAACAAAGAAGTCTTTTTTCTACAAAGAAAAATAGTGGAAATCCACTATTTTAACTAAAGTCTGGTCCAAAATCTGACGCATCATCATCATCGTCATCAATTTCCAAGATAGGTCCAGCAGGTGCTGGTGTTGCAGTAGTTTGAGGAACAGGATTTGTTACCACAAAAGAGTCATCAAACTTTGCTTCTTGATTCTGAACTTGATTATTAACAAAACTTGGAATCTGAATTACCTCACTAGAAGGCATAACTGGTTGAGCAGGTGCACTAGACATCATAACAGGAGGAGTTGGTACAGCAGCTGGAACACTAGGAACCTGTGTAATAACTGGTTGAGAAGAAACAGGAGGCGTAGCCACTACCGGGGTAGTTGGCATAGCAACTGGTGTAGGAGCAGGTTCTGGCGCAGCAGCTGGAGCTGAGTTGGCAGAATTATTTCCACACCAAATACGAACAACATCACAGTTTCCAGACATAGGAGCTGGATTTGGCATTTCCATTTTAATAATCAATGGTATTTTAAATCCCAATCCAAATCCTAAACAAGTACCAGATTGTAAGGATTTTTGCTTTTCAACAATTTCATCGGTAATATTTGGTACCATCTTACGAATATATTCTACATCAATCGGATGGTTTATTTTAAAAATTAAGAAATTAGTACATTGAGAAATTACAGTATCACTAATTTCAACCGGTCTTTGAGAAATTAGTCCCATTATAACCCCATATTTACGACCCTCTTTAGCAATACGTTCAAATATATTATATCCGAATAAGAAACGGTCTTGGTCACTTTGAATATAACGGTGTGCCTCTTCCAAAACGATATGAAACGGAATACTAGCACGATACTTTAGTCCCTTAGCAAAATCAAAGATTAAACGAGAAAAGATTTTAGTAATAACCTTAGCAAAATCATCATCCACATCGTTTAAGTTGATATTAACAATTTGATATTTTTGCCCATTATTTATTAATAAAGAGGACAAATAAGATTCCAAAGAAACATAATCTTTGACATCAAAATATTTAGCATTTTCTCCAACAAGTAATGCATGTAAACGAACACGAAGAGTAACAGAGTCTCCGTAAGTTTGATCATTTCTTAACCAACCTTCACTTATTAAAGTAAAGTTAAGAGCTCTCTCCATTGTATTCAAATCATAATAAACTCCTTTATGAGGTTCATAATCATCATATTCCTCTTTGATGAAGGAATTCAAATATTCAGTTAACAATACACTCTCTGTAAAGTTACCAGAATTATCAATTAAGAAACATTCACGGAATTTACGAACATATCCAACTCCTTGAACAGGAGCCTCCAAATTAAATTGAGGAGTAGAACAACTCGCAACAATAGAGAAAATTTCATTTCTCTTATTAGGAGCCGTTTCATTTGTATATAAAATTGTCATAATAGCTTTAGCAATTAAGTGATTCTTATAAGCCGTAGCATCCATATCATTTTGACTAAATACCAAAGCTAGTTTTAACATTCTTTCAATAATAGGTAATTGAGAATGTGAAGTACATTGCAATAACAAAGCCAAGTCATCTTTATTTAGTAGATAAACTGGGATACGCAACTTTTCTCCCAATCCATCCGTCTCATTTGTACTAATATAACGGTAGTTATAAGTAGAATTAATTTCATTTAAATTACGGAAAGCAGAATAATACTCACCAGAAGAGTCAAAAATAAATACATTCGCTTTGTAAGGATTTAATCGTTGATCATGAAACATATTTTGAAATAAACGAGTAGTACCACAAGATTTTCCAGAACCAGTATTACCAAAAATAGCAAAGTGATTACTAAAGAAATTATTGACATCTAAGTACACAGGAAAATCATCATAAAATGGACTAACTCCTAGTTTCATAAAACCAGCCGCATCGGATCCCGTAATAAGAGGTATTTCACTACGATCAATTACACGAATAGTTGCATCCAAAGATGGTTTACGAATCGTACCACCTATTAGACGATTTCCAACAATTTCTCCCAAGAATCTAGCTTTAACAATTGTTCCATCCATATCATCTACTTCTGCAAGAATCTTCTTAGTACTATCTTCTAAAACTAGATGCAAGTTCATCAGATTCATAGTAAGTTCCGCATTTTCTTTTAGTTTTATATTACATGAATTATCACTCATATAAGTAATTCGATCAAACATGTTATCCCCTCTTCACTACTTCCCTATTCTAAATTAGATTATACTAATAAAAGAACTTTTTTTCAAGATAAAAAAAGAGAAGTAGCTAATCTCTACTTCCCATATACATAAAGTAAATAACACCAATAATCAAAGCTACCAAAATAAGAATTAAAACAGCTCTATTTTGAGGTTTTTCTTCTGACTCAACTTTAGTCTCTTTTTCTTTCTTAGGCTCATCGGCTTTTTGGACTTCTGGCTCTTCAGGTTCTGCTACAACTACTGGATCCGTTCCATAAAGATAAGGACTATAACCAGCAGGAATAGCAACAGGTGCTGCTGTTGCGACAGCTTCAACCACTTCAACAACTTCTTCCGTAGTATCTTCCTCTACTGGTTCTTCTTCCACTTTTGGTAAAAAGACTCCAACTTTTGTCTCAGAACTTACCGTTAGAACAGCTTTTCCATCTTCCACTACAATAGTTTGTGTTTCATTTTCTTTTTCATTTGGAATAACGACAAGCACTTCTTTTCCTTCATATTCACTTCCAACTTCAAAAGTAAAATGAACTTCCTCTGGAAAATCACCTTCACTATGAACATCTGCTGTTGTATAAGACTCTTCATATCCTTTTTCAGAAGCAATTTCTTCTAAAGTAGTAACGACTTCCTCTTCTAAAGGTTCTGCTACTAAATCTTCATAAATAGAGTCAGCAATAATTTTTTCTCCAATATCTTTTCCTTCATCTTGGATAACTACTACTTTTCCATAATTTAGTTCTCCATCTTCAGAAACAACATGTCCATCTGAAAAGACTAAATTACCAACTTCCTCACCTTGATCAACTAAATAAGCTTTTAATAACTCTAATGCATAACTCTCTGCATCTTTTACAATATATGGAACAAATACTTCTGTATAGAAACTACTATGAACAAAGCAAGATCCATACCATACATCATCAATAATAAAATGAGCTGGTCCATAGAAACCACCATCAAAGTATGTAATAGCTCCACCATAGAAATTATAAATAATATCAAGACTATCATCATCAGAACGTTCTTTTAATTTTTCTAACACTTTATCAGGATCATAAAACTCATCTTTATCAAACGTATCAATTTCTTCAAATGGGACAGCTTCTTCGAAAACGATTTCTTCTTCTCCATCTAAATAATTAGAAACAATTTCCTCTCCTTCAGATGTTTGACTACCTGTATTTGCATAAGAAATAGTCACTTCTTTAAACTCATCAAAGTAAGTTCCATCCTCTAATTGTTGGGATAAATAAAAATTACCTTGATAAATATTTTCTGGATCTAATCCAAAACTATAATAGTATTCATCCGTATTTAAATCATATCCCTTAGCTAATAAATCATTATAAATTGCTTGGCTAATAGTCCAATTAGCTCCATACTCTAATGCATACCCTTCCGTAACATCTAATACATAACTATCTTCCACATTACTTAATATTTCCGCAGCCATAGGTTCTTCTGCATAAACATTTGTAATGAAAAAAGGTACAAATAATGCTAAAATGAATAATTTTAAGTATTTCTTCATATATTCACCTCCTCTCCTGTATCTTCATTATAAAATAGATAATCTAAGAATTTCAACAATTTAACCCAAAAAAAGATCTTTTTTATAAAAGATCTTTTCGTCATAAAAACTATTTATTAAAATACATTTTCAAGTTCTTCTCTCAAATGAGAATCCTCCACTTGAGTAGCAAGTTCCATAATTCTTTTCTTCTTATGATACAATCCAAGTTTTTCCTCATATTCTTCTAATTTTTCAACCACAATATGGACTTGTTTAAAAGTAGCATTTCGACTAACATCATAGTTTTCTGCCATTTCAGAATAGCTTAAATTACTAAAATAATAATCCTCAAAATACTCTTTTTGTTTATCGGTCAATAAAGATCCATACAAATCATATAAATCATTATAATAAACAATATCTTCCATTTAAATCACTCCTAACACTGATAATATTCCACATACTATCATCCCTATCCCAGAGACAATATAAAGAATCGTATAATTCTTCCTTTTATAGATTTTCTCATTGTTGTAAGCCATAGCAAATAAATCCAATCCTACCAAAAACTCAAAAACAATAAAATATTTTTTTCCTAAAAATATACTAACAATTCCAGTGACAACTACAAGAAGTGTTAAAAAGAATTGAATATTGACTCCTAATAAATTGTATTCATGTATCGGTTTCTTTTCCATTACATCATATCCTTAAATAATCCATAAATATATTTTTCAATATCAAATACTTGTAAATCATCTTTTGTTTCTCCAAGTCCAATATATTTAACGGGAATTCCAACACTTTCTTTAATGGCTAATACAATACCACCTTTGGCAGTACCATCTAACTTTGTAAGAACAATTCCTGTAATATTTGTAATCTCTTTAAAAGCCTTTGCCTGACTAATTCCATTTTGACCAGTAGTAGCATCTAACACCAGTAAAGTCTCACTAGCTCCGCCTTCCACTAAACCATCAATTACTTTATTCATTTTTTCAAGTTCTTTCATTAAATTGACTTTATTTTGAAGTCTTCCGGCAGTATCGATTAATACAACATCATAATCTTCTTTCTTTGCCATTTCAATTCCATCATATACAACACTGGCAGGATCACTTTCTTCTTTTCCATAAAAACCAGTGCCAACTTTTACACTCCACTCTCTTAATTGTTCAACCGCCCCAGCACGGAATGTATCAGCCCCAACCATTAATACTTTTTTACCTTCGTCCTTTATCTTATTGGCAAGTTTCGCAATAGTCGTCGTTTTTCCAACACCATTTACCCCAATAAATAAAATAACAGTAGGTCCATTTTCACGATATTGGATACGATTACTTAATACTTCATCATTAACATAAATAATGAATAATTCATCGACAATAATCTCTTTTAGTAAAGATGGATCTGTAATATTTTCCTTACGAACACGATCTCGCAAACGATCCATAAAATCCATAACAGTGCTAACACCAATATCAGCCATTATTAGAATTTCTTCTAATTCATCAAAATACTCATTCGTAACCTTAGCATATTTATTCGTTAGATTGGCTAATTTGGAAACAAAACCCTCACGTGACTTAGAAAGACCTTTTTCATAGATTTTAACGGATTTCTTTTCTTCTTCCTTTTTATCTTTTTTGACAAATAGTTTTTTCTTTTCTTTTTTAGGAGAAGACACATCTTGAGGCATATCTTCTACGACATTTTCTTCTGGAATAATATCTCCTTTTGAATTCTCTTTTTCTTCTTCCACAGTTTCTGTGGATAAAATAGTAGACTCCTCTTTCTCTTCTACTCCTTTAAACATATTTTTTATTTTACTAAATAAACCCATTTATATCACCAAACCTATTATATCATAAATAATTATTCAGAAAAGACTTTATTCTAAGGAAAAAAAAGAGTAAACTTATTATAGAAAGGAGAATGGATATGGAAAAAGATGACAACAAAAATATGGAAAATTGGGAGGATGTAAAAGGAAAAAAGACTGGTGCATCTACCATCATAATAATAGTATTAGTATTAATTATTCTTGGTTTAGGATGCTTTATTTTTCTAAATAAAGATTCTATCTTTGCTAGTAAAGGAAATGAAAAAGAAAGCAAAGAAGTAATCGATAATGAAAAGGAAGAATCAGTATCATTCAGTGATAGTGAATTAGCAAAATATGTAGAATATATCTCACCAGTAAGTATTGGACCATCTGCCCTACTTTACAATGCGAATAGTGTAGATTCCAGTTTATTATCTGCTTCTAAAAAAATAGAATACATTGGTTCTCTAATATATTCAAAAGCAACATATTCGGATGACTACCATTACTCTATTATCACAGAAGAAGATGTAAAAAAGGCAGTAGAAGAAGTTTATGGACCAAACACTTATGAAAAAGCAGTTTTCAATTTAGGATGTGGAGATTACAATCTAAAAGAGGATGGCAAATACTATTCTCAAACAGGTTGTGGTGGAACCACCATGCTTATGGCAAAGAACATAGTTTTGGATTATAAAGCTACTAAATCAAAATTAGAAATCACAACTGGTTATGCATTATACGATGGATCAGACGATACTATTTACAAAGATTATGATCAAAATATTGCTTTAGAAAAAATTAGTGGAAGCGATAATAGAGATGACTATCTAACAAACTTTATAAAAAATAATCCAGACAAAGTAAGTCACATTGTTTATACTTTTACAAGTGAAGATGGAAAATCTTACTATTTCCAAGGATTCAAAAACAATAAATAAAAGACTAGAAATAGTCTTTTTTTATTGTAAAGGAAAAGATTTTATTTTTAGAAAAGTAGACAAACAAAAAAAATTATTGTATAATTTCATAGTTAGTTCTTTTAAAAAGAAAGGAGATTATATGAATAAAGAAACCAACCAAACAAAGATTATCGTGTTAGGTGGTTTGGGAGAAGTCGGAAAAAATATGTATTGTGTAATGCATAATAATTCGATTGTTATTATTGATGCCGGTGTTAGTTTTCCAGAAAGTGAATTGATGGGTGTTGATTATGTATTGCCTGATTTCACATTCTTAAAAGAAAATGAAGATAAAATTAAAGCGTTATTAATTACTCATGGTCATGAAGATCATATTGGTGGGATTCCATTTTTACTACAAAGTATAAATATTCCTGCTATTTACGCTCCAAATCACGCAAAAGAATTAATTGCGGTTAAATTACAAGACCGTAATATTCGTTATGATAATCTATTTGTGTATACCGATCAAACGAAATTAAAATTCGGTCAAATAGAAGTAGAATTTTTTAGAATTACACACTCAATTCCAGATTCACATGGAATTAGCATTACAACACCAGATGGTCGCATAGTAACAACAGGAGATTATAAATTTGATTTAACACCAATTGGACCTATGGCAGACTTATATAAAATGGCAAAATTAGGAGAAGAAGGGGTAGATGTTTTAATTGGAGACTCTACCAATGCTTTAAACGAAGGATTTTCAAGTAGTGAATCCGTAGTAGATGAACGATTAAATGAAATGTTTGAACAATGCAAAAACAATCGAATCATCATCGCAACATTTGCATCTAATATTTATCGTGTTAAACATATTTTTGAAACTTGCTTCAAACATAATCGAAAGATTTGTATCTTTGGAAGAAGTATGGAAAATAATATTAACATCTCACTAAATGGTGGATATATTGATCACAAAGAATTATTGATTTCTCCAGAAGAAGCCAATAATATGAAACCAAATGAAGTAACGATTTTATGCACAGGAAGTCAAGGAGAGCCATTGGCTGCCCTATCTAGAATTTCCAATGGAACGCATAAACAAATTAAATTAAGACCAGATGATGTAGTTATTTTCTCATCTTCTGCTATTCCCGGAAATGCTTTAAGTATTTCAAAAACAATTAATAAACTATACCTTAAAGGAGTAAAAGTTTATACAAATAATGTTCTTCAAGATTTGCATACATCTGGACATGCTAATGAAGAAGAAATTAAATTAATGATTCGTTTAATTAAACCAAAATACTTAATGCCATTCCACGGAGACTATCGTATGCTTAAAAAGCAAGCGAATATTGGTATAAACTGCGGAATTCCAAAAGAAAATACCTTCATTTTAAAAAATGGAGATACACTAAATCTAAAAAATCACATTCTAACTAGAGGAGATAGTAAGCCTGGAGCCGATATCTATGTAGATGGTAATCGAATTGGAGAAATTGGTGGAGCCGTTATAAAAGATAGAAAAATAATGGCCAAAGAAGGAATACTAGTAGTCATCGTCAATGTCGATATGAAAAAAAGAGAATTATTGATTAAGCCAAATATAACAACAAGAGGATTTATCTTAGTAAATGAAAATGAAGAACTAATTAATAAAATTGAAAACAAAGCAGAAGAAACAATTACGGCTGCTCTAGGAAATCCAAAATCAACATTTGCCTCTTTAAAAACCGATATTACCGATGCTCTCTATCCATTTATATACACATTAACTGGAAGAAAACCAATTATACTTCCTGTTATATTAGACATAAAAAGATAGATGAAAAATCTATCTTTTTTATATACGTAAATAGTAGTTATTATATACCATATCCAATAATTCCTCATAACTACTCTGAAAAAATAAAGACAAAGAATAATAAAACGTTCTTTCTTTTTTATTTGGAATACTTAAAAGGAATTGATAGTGTTCCCATGAAAACAATTCTAATTTTTCATAATAAATAGGATAATTCATATAAAAGCGTTTCATAAAATGGATGTTTTCTCTAGTAAATAAAAAACTATTACCATAGAAATAAGAATAATAATCCGAATACCTCTGAATCACATTTAGGCAATGATCTTTTTCTTCATATACTTTTTTTCCAATATACCAAAAAAAGAAAATAGAAGGATAAGGTAGCATAATAAATTTCCTCCTTTCAAAAAAAACGGACTTTTTATCCTACTATATTATTCGAAAAAAAAAGAGTTTTTTACAAACTCTTTTATTTAGCTTCTTCAACAGCTCTTGTCTCACGAACTACCGTAATTTTAATAGTTCCTGGATATTTCATATTAGCTTCAATTTTTTCTTTTACTTCTCGAGCAATACGATGTGCTTCTAAATCATCTACTTCTTCTGGTTTAACAACAACTCTTAATTCTCGACCTGCTTGAACAGCATAAGTCTTATCAACACCTTTAATCGCATTACCAATTTCTTCCAATTGAGAAAGACGATTAATATAATTCTCTAAAGAATCATTTCTAGCTCCTGGACGAGAAGCGGACAAAGCATCAGCAATCGCAACAATAACAGAAATAACAGAAGTAGCTTGTGTATCTCCATGATGAGAAGCAATAGCATTAATAACAGTCTCATTTTCATGATACTTTTTAGCAATATCAACTCCGATATCAACATGGCTTCCCTCTACTTCGTGATCAATGGCTTTACCAATATCATGTAAAAGTCCAGCTCTCTTTGCTAAATTAACATTTTCTCCCATTTCACCAGCAAGAATACCTGACAATTCAGCAACTTCTTTAGAATGTTGCAAAGCATTTTGTCCATAACTGGTTCTAAAATGAAGTTTTCCAATAATCTCTACTAATTCGGGAGAGAATTTTGTCAACCCTAATCCCATAACAGTTTCTTGCCCATATTCAATAATCTTTTGTTTCATATCTTTACAAACTTTATCATATATTTCTTCAATACGGGTTGGATGAATTCTTCCATCTTTAATTAAACTTTCAAGAGTAACACGTGCTATCTCACGTCTCAAAGGATCAAAGCTTGATAGTACAACAGCCTCTGGGGTATCATCAATAATTAAATCAACACCAGTAATAGCCTCAATCGTACGGATATTTCTTCCCTCTCTACCAATAATTCGACCTTTCATCTCATCGTTTGGTAAATCTACTACTGTAACAGTTTGGTCGCTAGCGATATCAGCAGCATATTTTTGCATAGAAGTTACAATCAACTCTCTAGCTTTCTTATCGGCAACTAATTTTGCCTCATTTTCTGCTTCACGAATATACTCAGAAATCTCTTTCGTCATATCTTCTTTTACTTTACTCATAACTAAATCACGAGCTTTATCCTTGCTAAATCCGGATATTTTTTGAAGCAATTCTAATTGTTCTTTTCGAATTTCCTCCACTTTACTTTTTTCACTTTGGATTTCTTCTTGTTTTTCAGATAGTTTATCTTCACGTTCATCTAAAGCAGCATCACGTTTTTGAAGCATTTCATCACGTTTATCAATACTTGCTTCACGTTGCAATAATCTATTTTCACTTTCTTTCAATTCATCTTTCTTTTCACGAATTTCTTTATCCAAATCCATTTTTATTTTATGAGCTTCTTCTTTTTGCTCAATGGCAGCATCTCTTTTTAATTTTTCAATCTCTTTCTTAGCTTGATTAATCATATTATCAGCCGTTTTAGAAACCAAACTTTTTCTAAAATAACTAATAACGTAAGATGCAACTAGACCTAAAACTAGGCCTACAACAACAAGTAAAATGGAGATTAACATATCATTCATATATACCTCCACTTTGACTAAGATAAATTCCTAATCTATCTCTATTTTAGTTTTATTTTGGATTGATGTCAAGTAAAACAAAAGTGGAAAAAAATAGGATAAATACTATAATATTTAAATAATATGTTATAATCTATTTAAGAATAAAGGAGTGATTTTATGTTCTGTAAAAACTGTGGAAATCCCTTATCCGAAAATGATAATTTCTGTATATATTGTGGAACTCCTAAAGATCAAACTTTAGTACAAAAACCAACAACTGATACAAATTTCAAACCATCATCCAATGAGGATAAAGAAGCAAGAATTTTATGCATCATCTCACTAGTACTTATGTATGCTGCCGGTATTCCCATTGCGATAGTAAACTATCTAATCCCAATTTTAAGACCATTAACTGCCACAACTGCTGCCCTTTCTCCTCTTGCTGCCATCGTTTTAATGATTGTTGCTAGAATCAAATATCCAAAAAACAAATTTGCTAAAATAGTAATGTGGATATATATTGTGACTATTGCTCTTTCCTTATTGGCTTTAGCATTATTTATGATTTGGTGTTATGTAACATGCTCCAACATGGATACATCAGGATGCAGTTAAAATGAAAATGCCTATATGGAAAATCCACCCCTATGGATTCATAATGATTCTATCCGTTGGGATAGGAATGTATTATATCTACAAAAACCTAATAAAAGAAAAAATAGAAAAAAAGTATATTTGGTTATATTTCATAATGTATATTGCCTTTGCCTTCATCGGTGGAAAACTTTTTACCATTTTAACCAGTCATGAAGATAATTTTATAAAAGCAGGATTATCAGCTTACGGAGGCTTAGTAGGAGTAACGATTGCTTCCATAATTTTTGAAAAAATCTTACCTTCCAAACAAATCATCATAAAATATACTATTCTATCTTTACCATTAACGTATAGTCTTACAAAAATTGCTTGTTTTGTAGCAGGATGCTGCCATGGAATTCCTTATAACGGACCATTTTCTGTAATATACACCAATGGACTAAATATACCTTTATTTCCTATCCAAGCCTTAGAAACTATTTGCTTCATGGTTTTGTTTATAATTTTAAAAAAAAAGAAAGAGAATAAAAACATCCCATATATTAGTTTAATAACCATCTCATTATTAAAATTTAGTTTAGATTTTTTAAGATATGATCATCTTACAAAAATAGTAACCATTAATCAAATTTTTAGTCTAGTTTTATGTACAAGTATTATTATGTTATATTTATATCAGAAGAAGAAAAAGAATCTAATAAATTAGATTCTTTTTTTAAAATAGTTTTGAATGACATCATAATCACAATAAGATACTTTTTTATCTTCAATGGCCATATAGGAATCTCTTCCTTTTCCAAGAATTAAAACAACATCCCCAGAAGAAGCAATTGATAAAGCATAATGTATGGCTTCTTCCCGATTCACAATTCGAATATAATCTTTTTCATCTCCAACCATTTGATCAATAATATCATCAACATTCTCATATCTAGGATCATCCATTGTAAAAATTGCAATATCGCTTTTCTCTATTACCATTTTTCCAATAATGGGCCTTTTAGCCGACTCTCTTCCACCAGCCGCTCCTGTAACGACAATTACTCGCTCATAATTTTGGAATGTATCTAAAATCGTTTCAATCCCATGAATCGTATGAGCATAATCTAATACAATATCATATTCTTGCCCAAAATTTAAAAACTCACACCTTCCAGATATCGGTTTTAAATGAGCAATCTTATCCACTAAAATAGTTTTATTCTTTTCAAAAAAAGAAGCAATTAAAAAAGCCAAAGTAATATTATAAGCATTATATTTACCAGGAAGGGGGCAAACGATGGATACTTTGTCAGAAGAATGTTGTATCAAAAAAGTACTTCCTCGATTTGTATCCTTATAATCTACAATTTGATAATCATTAGAATCCTGAAATCCAAAAGTAATAATACGAGGATCTTGAATGGTACAAAGATTAGAATCATCACCATTTACAAAAATAATTCCATCTTTTTTAACATATTGAAGGAGTTTCTTTTTACAAGCAAAATACTCTTCAAAAGATCCATGTACATTTAAATGATCCCCTGTGACATTGGTAAAAGCAATCATATCATATTGAAAATTATTAACCCGATTATGAAGTAGTGCTTCACTTGATACTTCCATTACAACATTAGAAACAAATTGCTGTTGAACAATAGACAAATCTTGATAAAGTTCTGAAATACAAGGCGTTGTATTATTGGTAGAAGTAGTAAAATCTTCAACTATAAGTCCATTTGTTCCTAGATAAGCACAATGATCAATCAATCTTTGAACAACACTAGCCGTAGTCGTTTTACCATCTGTACCTGTGATTCCAATCAAATGAAAAGATTCTAAATCAACTCCATAAAACTTTATGCACAACTCCTTATAAACTTCATCGATTTTTTCCACAAGAATATGGGGAAAAGTGAAATCAATTTCACGGTCCACTACTAAAAAGACACAACCGTTTTCAATAGCTTTGTCAATATAATCAAAATGATCCACGTGAAAACCATTAGTCGCCACAAATAAATATCCCGGTCTAACATTTCTAGAATCATCCGTAATCCCAATTATTTCAATATCACTATCAACATTTAATAAATCTCTAACTTTCATAAAACACCTACTATCAGTATATTACAAATAAAAAAGAAAAAGAAGAAAAAAAAGTACCCATAGGGTACTATATTAAATTAATTATTCAGATTTTTCTTCTTTTTTATTCGTAGAAATATCGTAGTATTCTCTAACTTTTTCTTCTAATTCATGGCATAAATCTGGATTATCTTTTAGAAGTAACTTAACATTTTCTTTACCTTGCCCAAGTTTTTCACCTTGATAAGCATACCAAGCACCCGTTTTATCTAAGATACCAGCTTCACTAGCTAAATCAATAACTTCTCCCTCACGAGAAACTCCTTCACCATACATAATATCAACAACGCAAGATTTAAAAGGAGGAGCTACTTTATTTTTAACAACTTTAACTGTCGTTTTA
Organism: uncultured Caryophanales bacterium; assembly: GCA_946539445.1. Lineage (GTDB taxonomy): Bacteria > Bacillota_I > Bacilli_A > RF39 > UBA660 > UBA3789. The sequence goes on along the minus strand of CAMNHK010000012.1, from coordinate 20,311 downwards.
TTACCAACAACTCCCTCTCCCATCTTCAATTGTTCACTACGACGAATCTCTAAACGAACACTAGCATAGAATTTTAAAGCTCTTCCACCAGTAGTTGTTTCAGGATTTCCAAACATAACACCAACTTTTTCTCTTAATTGGTTAATAAAAATTACCGTTGTGTTAGTCTTACTAATAGTTCCATTTAATTTTCTCAAAGCCTGAGACATTAATCTTGCTTGAAGTCCCACATGAGAATCACCCATCTCACCTTCAATTTCAGCTTGAGGTACCAATGCTGCAACAGAGTCAATAACAATAATACTAATTGCTTCACTACGAACCAAAGCATCACAAATCTCTAATGCTTGTTCTCCAGTATCCGGTTGAGAAAGTAATAATTCGTCAATATTAACTCCAAGTCTTTCGGCATAAACAGGATCTAATGCATGCTCTGCATCAATAAACGCAGCTCTTCCACCTAATTTTTGATGTTCTGCAATTGCTTGCAAAGCAAACGTTGTTTTACCACTAGACTCAGGTCCATAAATTTCAATAATTCTTCCTTTAGGATATCCTCCAACGCCTAATGCAATATCTAATGACAACACTCCACTAGAAACAACATCTACCTTTAAATGTTTATTTTCGCCTAGTTTCATGATAGAACCTTTTCCAAATTGTTTTTCAATATCATTTAATACTTGCTCCAAAGCTTTATCCTTGTCTTTGGCAGCATCTTTACTAACAGCCATTTATTTTCCTCCTCGTAAATAACTTACATTATCATTGTATAATAGTTTTTTTTAAAAAGCAATACTAATTCGAACAAATGTTTTTATTTTTTTAAACCCTTATTTTATAATAAAAATAAAAAATTCTCTTATCAAAAAGAGAATTTTAGCTATATAGAATGTTTCATTTAATTATTTTCATTTTTAGAAAACAAAAGGGATTTATTCAAACGATAATACTGAAAAGCACTTACAACCGATAAAATACAAGCAACAAATAGCAAAAATAAATCCACTCTTATATTGATATATTCAAATGGAATATTGTAAAAGAATACCAGTGTAATTCCAATCATCATAGTAGCGGTTTTCCATTTTCCAGATTTAATAGCAGCTACAACTTTTCCCTTACTAGCAGCTTGCATTTTAATAGCATCTACTACAATATCACGAGTAATATAAATAACAGGAATAACTGCTGGGATAAATCCATTCGTTGCAAGTAAAATTAAAATAGGACTAACCAAAAATTTATCTGCAATAGCATCTAACATCTTTCCAGTATCGGTTATTAAATTGTGCTTGCGAGCAATATACCCATCTAAAAAGTCCGTTAAACTAGCAATAATAAAAATAAATCCCGCAATAAAATATTGCAACTCAACAACTATTCCTCCAATATCAAATTTAGGAAAATGAATTCCAAAAGAAGAAAAAGGAACACATAATAGTAAAATAATAATAAGAGTTAAAAAAAGTCTACTAACTGTAATCTTATTTGGTAAATTCATAGTACCATCACCTCTTCTATATCAGACTTTAATTCATCAACCCTCTCTGGTGCTTTGTTGATATGACTAATCACAATATATAAAATACCAACAAATAGTACAATACCAATAGCTCCATAAACAAAAGGCCAAAAATTAAATTTTTCTTTATATTCTTTTGTATAAGGAGATTTTACTTTTCTCTCCTCTGCTTCTTTTCTCTTTTGAGCCGCCACAATATCTTCTAATGATATTTTAGAAGTATGTTGAAATAAAAAACCATTAAACTCGTCTACTACTTTATCTGGATTTAATCCCAAATATTTAGCATACAGTTTAATTAATTCTTTTAACTCATATACATCTTTAAAAGCTCTAACATTTCCACTTTCAATATTTTCTAATTGAGAAGTGGAAAATTCTAAATCTTCACAAGCTTCTGTAATACTAACACCATTACCGATTCGTGTACGTTTCAAGTATTCACCTAATTCTTTCATACAACACCTCGATTAAAAAAAAACAATAATAATATAAATAAGCCATGTTCTGTTCCCTTTCGGGCGACAAACATTTATCTACTACAATAGTCCTTAACTCCATTCATTTCTTTTGTTAAGACTCCCCTACCAAATTTGGGTTTCTCACTCGCGGGGTTTACCACGTTTCACTCTTTCCTTTCGAAAAGCATCGTCACTGCGGCACTTTACGGTTTATTCCATATCGTGTGAGTTAGGAACAAGATCCGCCGTTAGCATAAGCTACCCTAAGTTATTTATTCCCTAGGCACGAACACTACAGTCATCTCAGGCTGTGTGAGCATGGACTTTCCTCAAGAGACTCAAGATCTCCAGCGTTTGTCTATATATTATTAATTATTTTTCTCTTCTGAATTGTTATTTCTTGATTCATAAACCATCTTCTCTAATTGAGATAAACGACGAATAATGTCCACATTCGTAACTTCTCCGCCTGCTTTTGTCTTAGAAGCAACTTCAACACTCAATTGAGAATTACGCAATTCTTGTTTTAACTGCATAATTTCTGAAAGTAAGTCTGTCTTTTCTTTTTCAAGATTATTTATAATTTCAAGAAATTGTTCGTAGTCACCAATGATATCATCCAAAAAGCGATCTACTTCCGTCAAACAATATCCTCTCATATCAATTTTAAAATTTTTTTCAAGGATATCTTGAGGTGTAAGTTTTATTTTATTTTGATACATTTTATCACCAATCCCTTACATTAGTATTATGGCATTAGTTCCTTGTTTTGTCAATTGGTATCCCCTTCTTTAAACATTGAATCGATAATTCCATAGATGCTTTTTTAGACTGATAAATCATTTTATTGATAATTTTTTGAATATCTAAATAATTCAATTTTTTCATCACCCAAACCATCATAATATAGAAAAGAAAAAAAATCATAAAACCGACAAAAGAAGAAATAATAATACAAATAAAAATTTATGGAAAAAAGGAAAAAAATATAGTATAATGAAACATAGGTGATGAGATGAACTATCCAGGTGGTATAAAAAAACAAAATGAGAGTTCCGTTACTGCAAAAAATGTCAGTTATAAAAACAGAGGAATGACATTAGAAGCAGAACTAAATACTTCGAATGAATATTACCGTGGTATAGACAAAGCTTATATTTATAAAAAGCCTACCCCTATCAAAATTACCAAAGTGGACTATCCTTCAAGAGATAAAGCTGTAATTAAGGAAGCTTTTTTTACTATTCCATCCACTACCGATTATAATGGATTATATAAAGGAAAATATATTGATTTCGAAGCCAAAGAAACCAAAAGTAAAACTTCCTTTTCCTTAGAAAATATTCACGAGCATCAAATCAAGCATCTAGAAAATATCGATAAACACGGAGGAATTGCTTTTGTAATAGTAAGATTTACAACTTTAAATGAAACGTATTTACTGATGACAAAAGATTTATTAGAATTCTTACAAACAAGCAATCGAAAATCTATCCCAATTGATTTTTTTCGGGAAAAAGCTTATCAGATAAAAGATGGATATAATCCAAGATTAGATTACTTAAAAATAATAGACCAAGTAATTGGAGGTATTTAAATGCAAAAAAAGAAGAAAGAGATTAAAAAGAGAAGAAAAAATAATACAGAACGAAATGAAATAAAGAAGAAAGTTCATAGTAATAAAATGAATATGCATATGCGAATTGCTGCTTTATTAGCAGCTTTAGCAGTAATTGTAATTAGTTATATGACATTAGGAAAAATGTTTGCTTTACTAGTTACCATTATAGTAGCAATTATCATTGGTATTGGATTCCTTCTAACGCAGAAAAAACGTAAAAGAAGAAAAATAATCAATATCTTGTTAATTCTTATTCTAATTTTAGGAATTTTAGCATTAATTGCTTTTAGTGTATTTGTAATGTACATCAAATCACAGGCAGATCCAAAATATTTAGTAGAGAATCTGAATACCATTGAAGTATCGCGTATTTACTCTAGTGAAGGATACGAAATTGCTAAATTAGGAGAAGAAACTCGTGAAAAAGTTACCTACGAGCAATTACCAGAAGTTTTAGTAGATGCCATTATTGCCACAGAAGATTCCAGATTCTTCCAACATAATGGATTAGATGCTCCAAGATTCTTGAGAGCAACAATTGGACAACTTCTTGGTCAGTCTGGTGCCGGTGGTGCATCTACCCTATCCATGCAAGTTGTTAAAAACAGTTTTACGGATAAATATGGGAAACTAACTCATGGAATTCCAGGTATAATTCGTAAATTTGAAGATATTTATTTAGCAGTATTCCGATTAGAAAAAGATTATTCAAAAGAACAAATTATTGAATTCTATGTTAACAACCACTTCTTAGGTCAAAACATTTATGGAGTACAAGAAGCATCTGTTGCTTACTTTGGAAAAAATGTTACGGACTTGAACTTAAGTGAAGCAGCCATCTTAGCCGGTATGTTTAAGTCTCCAAATGCTTATCGACCAACCGTTAATCCTGAAAATGCTGCAAATCGTAGAAAAACCGTTCTTTATCTTATGAGAAGAGCTGGTTATATTACAAAAGAAGAAGAAAAAATAGCGAATGCTGTTCCAGTAGAATCCATTGCTAATACCTATGATTATTCGAATGCGAATCCATATCAAGGTTACATTGATACCGTATCAAAAGAATTAAATGAAAAATATGGAATCGATCCTTATACAACTCCATTAATTGTATATACAAACCTAGATATAAGTCGTCAAATGGCAGTTAACTCAGTACTAAATGGAGAAACATATGATTGGATTGATGACCGTGTTCAAACTGGTGTAGCTGTTATTGAATCTGAAACAGGAAGAATCTTAGCAATCGGAAATGGACGTAATATTAACGGACGTGCAACAGGTCAAGCAAAGCAATACAACTATGCCACTCAAATTAGAAGACAACCAGGATCAACTGCAAAACCTTTATTCGACTATGGTCCAGGTATTGAATACAACAACTGGTCAACCTATCAAATGTTTGATGATGCGCCATATTCTTATTCAAGTGGTCGTTCTATTAAAAACTGGGATGGTGGATACTATGGATGGATTACTCTACGTAGAGCATTATCAGCCTCTCGTAATATTCCAGCATTAAAAGCCTTCCAACAAGTTGATAATGATAGTATTGCTCACTTTGTTACAAGTTTAGGAATTACTCCAGAAATATGTGAATCTGGCTATACCTTTGACCGTGACATGTATAAATGCGTTAATAAAAATGATAAGAGTGATATCCATGATACCATTCGTCTGCACGAAGCCCATTCCATTGGTGCCTTTACAGGAGTATCTCCATTAGAGATGGCAGGTGCTTATGCAGCATTCTCAAATGGTGGATATTATAATGAACCATATACTGTTTCTAAAATCGTATATCGTAAAACAGGAGAAACCTTTGAATACAAATCTGAAAAGAAACAAGTAATGTCAGATGCTACAGCCTTCATGATTTCAAGTGTTTTACAAAATGTTGCTTTAACAGGTGGAACACCTTACAATGTAGCATGTAAAACAGGTACTACAAACTTTGATGAAAAAACAATGGATGATTATGACATGCCTTGGGATGCAATTCGTGATTCATGGGTAATTGGATATTCAACCAAAACTACCATTGGAATGTGGTATGGATATGATGACTTTACCTATGACTCCATCCAACAAGGATATGTATTACATAACGTTCCGGCAACCATTCAAAAAGATTACTTATTCCGCGCTTTAGTTAATTCTGGAGCTATGGAAGCAGATCGTGCTGCCTTTGTTCAACCAGCTAGCGTTGTTCAAGTAGCTGTATCATCAGGAAGCAATCCTGCAAAATTAGCCGTTCCTGGTGGAGAAGCAACTTACGAATACTTTAAAAAAGGAACAGAACCAACGGAATATGATATGTCTAAATATCGTTTAGCTGCTCCAGGAAATTTCAAAGTAACCGATGCAAACGGAAAAGTTACTCTTTCATGGAATGGAGTATCTCCAGGAGAACTTGGTAATCCAAACCACGGAACATTCGGTTATAATGTTTATAAAGATGATGTCTTAATCGCATGGACCGATAAAACAACTTATAGCTTCACTCCAGATGGAAGCGTTTATGGTACATATAAAATTGTTGGAACTTATAAATCATATAACGAACTACAAAGTGATCCTGCAATCGTTCGATATGAAAAACCAAAAGAAGAAGACAAAGACAAAGACAAAGATAAGGATAAAGATAAGGATAAAGAACCAACAGAGAATGGTGACAATTCATCCTCAACTCAGAATCCATAAGAAAAGAAGAACTAAAGGTTCTTCTTTTTTTCACCACAAATATCAACTAATAAACAATTCTGGCATTCTGGTTTAATAGCCTTACAATGATATCTTCCAAATAATACCATTTGTAAATGTCTCTTCCCCCATACCGTTTTATCAAACTTTTTCATAAGCTTCTTTTCTACTTGTAAAACATCATCCTTGCGAGAAGCTAACCCAAGTCGCTTGGAAATACGCTCTACATGAGTATCAACACCAATAGCAGCATCCCCATAAAATTCACTTAAAAAGACATTCGCTGTTTTTCTTCCAACCCCTGGAAAAAGAATTAATTGTTCCCGACTTCTAGGAACAATTCCTTCATAATCTCTCAATAAAATAACCGCAATATTTCGAATATAAGATGCTTTTTTACGAAAAGAACCAACTGGCCGTATAATGTCTTCTAAATCGGCTATAGAAGCCTTAGAAATATCTTTTAACGTGGGATACTTCTGAAACAATATATTAGTAACTTGATTCACCCTTTTATCGGTCGATTGAGCACTTAAAACAATGGCCATCAAAAGTTCATAGTCTTTTTGATAAGACAATTCACATTGAGGATTCGGAAATAAAGAATCCAAATAATCTTCTATTCTACTCGTCTTCATCAAACCAATTCCAATCCACAATATCCAAATCTATATCAGTATCTTTTTCCTTTTCTGCATTCTTCATTCTTTTATTCCTCATAGATTCTACATCTTTACTGGTCTTAATATTATGTTTTCCCCATTCATATAAAATCTTATCAATATATCGTAAATTAGAAACTCCATTAAATACCGCTTCTTTCAAAGCTTCTCGAATTAATTCTTCGGAAATATTACTATCAAGCCAAGCTTTAATAATTTCATATTCCATAGAACTCAAAGTTCTACCAAATTCTTTTTCAATAACTTCAAAAATATTAGAATGATCCGTTTCCTTTTCTTTATTAACTTCTTCCACCATAAAAATACCAATCTTCTGATAGAAATCATCTAATAAAACTACTTCTTCCATAAACCCTTTTTCATTTTTTAAAACTTCTACACGTAAAAATTTCTTATCAGTCAAAGAACTAATAAGCCCCATTATCTCAGCTAATTCCATATCTAGTTCTTCTGCAAAATGTCCAGGATCAAATAAACACTTATTTCCTAAATTATATAAATACATTAAAAAGACAAATTCCCCTAATTCAAGAGATAACTTTTTATAGTTTTTTAGAAAATAGATTGGAACAACCATATTCCCATCTTTAATAATATCCATTAATTTAGAATTTTTCATGTAATCCTCCTTAAATAGTTTTATTTTATCATAGAAAAGAAAAAGAATCTATTTAAACAAATTCGATAAATCAGATTCTCCTTCATCATTTATTTGGCTTTGGTTTCGAATAGATTCATCAAATTGGAAAGCATCATCCCCTGCTCTAACATCATCTTCACCAAAATTAAAATCATTTTGAATTTCTTGATTGGAATAAGCTAAATTACTCGAAACCTTATCTCGAGAATTATGATCTAGATAATCATTCGCAATATTAGATCCATCAAAATTTCCACTAGCATCTAAATTACTATAATAATCAGACATAGAATAGCTCTGATCCGTTGGCTTTTGCATAGCAATTCTAGGATCATAATACAAAGTTTCATAACGTTTGGTAATAAGTTTAAAAGCAATAACCAAAAACATAAAAAGTAAAACAACTAAATCTACCATAATAAAGAAATTAAAGTTAAAAAAGAACAATATAACAGAAATAATAGTATATCCTACAAAGTACTTTGCTATAACAGTTCCACATAGCATTTTAGCAGCAATATAAGCATTAGCAATTGGAACATAAGCCCAAGGGGAATACTTTAAGAATAATTTTTTATGGAATAAATTAATTACTACTCCAAAGGTTATTGCGATAAAGAATACAATAGCCGCTGTAACAACAATAACTTGTAAATCCGCATCTCTAAAATATTTTAGAATATCACGGAAATGATATCCAGGTTTATGTTCAGGAACAACACTTCCACCATAAATCTCTTGAATCGTCAATCCTTCATATTTAGAATATCCACCAATTTGACAATAATCATTTTCATCCATAACTGCGATATAACGAACATCCGCAGGTGCTTTTCCCTCTACCATATAACGAGGCGTTACATTAATAACAAAAGGAGAAGCTTGCCCTGGCAATAACTTAAAGCCATTATAATCACTACTTACATCTTTATCCGTACAGTAAGTTAAAAAACCAATATTAACACGATTAGCATCAAATAACAATATATTAATACTAATTGGTTTCTTAAATTGCGTCAAATTCGTAATAGATTGAAACTCAACAGAGCAGTTTCCTCTCTCATTCGGAGTAGAATGATAAGTAAAATCTGTATACTCAAATATCTCCGTTTTAACCGTTGCTGGAGTATCAGCAGGAATCAATATATAAGTATCATAGTTTAATGCAGATACAGAAATAATGCTGCCAAAGAAATAATATAGAAGCAATACATAACTAAGAATTTTCTTCATACTCCACCTCTTTTCTAATGATATTTTTGAACAATATAGGCTGAAATATCATGTTCTGTATTATTTAATCGATGATATAGTATTTCTCTTTCAATATCATCATAGATGTCTTTTAAATATCTTCCCGGTTTTTTCTTTAATAACTTCATAATAGTAGAAGCCTCAATTTGAATCTCTCTCCTACTTTTAATCACAAGATTATTGTAAGCTTCCGTAATATTTTTTAATTCTAATCCTTTAATTTCTCCAGCCACACTATTAACATACAAGCCATAAGAATACAAAACCATAGGATCATAATTGTTAGAATTCATAACAGCATGAACATCTTGAATCAACCGCTGTTCACTCTTACTAAAAGGATACTTAGAACTAGCACCCAATATACTCCAAATACCAATTAAACTAATAGTATCGGTCTCTAACAATTTAGAAAGATTAGGTATTTCCAGTTCTTTTTCTAATCCAAAATTCAAAAGAAATTGGACTCCTTTTTTACAATTAGAACTAGTAAAAATTTTATCTAATTCCTCTTTTTTTCGATAATAAGATAAAGATTTTAATAAATGCTTCGTCTTAGGAATAGCTTCTATAATTTCAGAATCCAAAGAAAAATCCAAAATCGTAGCAAATCGAATGGCGCGTAAAATACGTAAACAATCTTCATTAAAACGATCCGTAGCATTACCAACTGTTCTTAAAACACGCTTCTCCAAGTCTTCTCTTCCATGTAACAAATCCAAAATGTCACCATTTTCATCCATACATAAAGTATTAATCACAAAGTCCCTACGTAGTAAATCTTCTTCTAAATCATCTATATATTTGATTTCAACCGGTTTACGATTACCAATATAAGCAATTTCTTTGCGAAAAGTAGTGATTTCAAATCGAATTCCTTTTAGTACTACGGTAACAGATCCATAGTCTTCATTTGGTAAACAGCTATCCTCAAAGATTTCTTTAATCTCTTTCGGTGTAGCATTAGTAGTGATATCAATATCATTCGATTCTATTCCTAATATATAATCACGAACAAATCCACCAACGATGTAGGCTTTATAGGAACGAGTCGTTAATTCCTTCAGTAGCTTTAAAGCAACCTCAAGCATCGTATCACCACCTATCATTATTATATCATAAGGGAAAAGAAAAGAACCTAAATAGGTTCTTTTTTTTTAATACTTTGAAAATTAGTTTACAGCATCTTTTAAAGCAGTACCAGCTTTGAAAGTAACAGCTTTTCTAGCAGCAATTTTAACTGTAGCTCCTGTTCTAGGATTACGTCCTTCACGAGCAGCTCTCTTAGAAACACCGAATGTTCCGAATCCAACTAGTGGAACTTTGTCTCCTTTTGCTAATGCTCCAGTAATAGCAGCAAAAGTAGCATCGATTGCTCTAGTAGAGTCAGCTTTTGTTAATCCTGTAGCTTTAGCAACAGCTTCTACTAATTCAACTTTTTTCATAAATATTTACCTCCCTATGTAAATTAAGCATTATATTATGCTTACAAATTAAAAGTATCATAAAATAAAAGGAATTGCAACAATTAACGCTTAAATTTACTAAGTTTTTCATTAATTTCTGTTAAAAGAGCAATTATATGTCCGATAGAGAAAATAACAACAGAAATCAACAATCCAATAAACCAAACACTAATCATTAAAGAAAAATTAAACTTTGTTACGACACAGATGTCAGAATAAAAATAAGAAGTTGCATCACAAGTAGCAAATAAGTTTCCAAATATAATTCCTAAAAAGAAACAAACAATAAAAAGAGCCACTGCAAAAGACTGATAAAAATTCAATGTGTAGTTTTGCATTTCATTACGAACTGAATGAATTTTTGGAAAATCAACCTTTTGTTTTGAAATATCATCAAAAAAGTTCATAATTACTTCTCCCCTTTCTCATGTTTGAAATTTTTACGTTTTTCCTTCTTAGGAGCACCTTTTTTTTCTTTAGGAGTATTATGGATAATTTGATCGGTTGTATGATTAATAACTTCGTCAATACCCTTCTCATCAATAAAATCATTTACTTTATCTTCTACTGTATTAGAAGCCCCAATAATTTTATCAGTAGTATTATTGATAACTTTATCAATTCCTTTCTCATCAATAAAGTCATTTACTTTTTCTTCTATGGTATTAGAAGCATCCATAATCTTATCATCAATTTCCGTCTTATCTAATACTTCTTGAACATTTTCATGTACTTTTTCTCGAATATCATCAAAATTACCTTCATTATTAGAATCTAATTCCTTTTCATCTAAATAATCATGATATAAATAAATATATCTGCCTAATAATAAAATATAGAAACAATCTAAAATGGAAATAATAACACCTCGAATAACAACCGTACTAATTAGATTAACGGCTAACAATCCACAGCTAACCACAACAATAGAATAGTAATACCAATCATTACTCAATTCATTAAAAGGCGAACGGTGAAGATTGAATTCCTTCCATAATCTAGTATCACGGAATAACGTATGAACCATATATAAAACAAATAAGAAATTCTCAATAAAACTAAGTATAGTATTCAAAGAAAATGATTGAATAACCGTTAAGAAAGAAGTAATCATCGCCAAAAAATAAATAAAAATTAAGAATACATTAAAATAATTAAAATATTTCTTTCCAACAGGAAACTTAATAAAGCAAAAATAAATCAGTACTAATAAATAAACCGAATTATGATTTAATATACTCTCAAATAACTCGATTGAAAAATTAGTAGGAGCTACAAAAGACTGACTACATACAATAATGATTAAAATAATGCCAATCAATAAAGTAGTTATGGTACTAGCATTATCATACCATTTCATCTTGGACTTTTTTTCCATATTATCACCCTCAAAATCATTATAGCATCAAAAAGAAAAGTGAGATAGAAGAAACTAATTTTATTTGGATAAGTTGACAATCTATGCTATAATAAAGGCTGAATGGGAGGGGATTATATGAAACTACCTACCGTTGCCTTAGTAGGGAGACCAAACGTAGGCAAAAGTACATTATTTAATAAAATTGTAGGAAAACAAATTTCCATCATTGAAGATGTACCAGGAGTAACCAGAGACAGAATCTATCAAGAAGCAGTCTATAATAATAAACGCTTTTATTTAATCGATACTGGTGGAATTGATGCTACAAAAATGGATTTTAATAGTGAAATAAAAATGCAAGCAGAAATTGCCATCAAAGAAGCAGATATTGTAGTATTCTTAGTAGACGGAAAAGAAGGGTTAACCGCCAATGATCGACTTGTTAGAGACATCTTACGAAAAAGTGAAAAAAAAGTAATTGTCGCAATCAATAAAATGGATGTAAAAGAAGCAAAAGAGAATCTATATGACTTCTATGAACTAGGCTTTGATACATACATTCCAATCAGTAGTATTCATAATATTGGATTTGTAGAATTGATGGATACCATTACCATGAATTTCAAAGAACAAGAAGAAACAGAAGATACACGTATTAAGTTTTCAATTATTGGTAGACCAAACGTTGGAAAAAGTTCCTTAATGAACGCACTTTTAAATGAAGAAAGAGTCGTTGTATCTGACATTGCTGGAACAACAAGGGACTCCATTGACTCAGTTTTAAAATATCATAATGAAGAATTTATTATGATTGATACCGCTGGTATGAGAAAAAAAGGAAAAGTATTTGAATCCATTGAAAAATACAGCCTATTCCGTTCTCTAAAATCCATTGATCGAAGTGACATATGTTTAGTCGTAATTAATGCCGAAGAAGGAATAACAGAACACGATAAACATATTGCGGGATATGCCATTGAAAGAGGAAAAGGATTAATATTTGTCGTAAACAAATGGGATACGGTAAAAGATACAACCATTAATGAATTTGAAAAACAAATGCGTGCAGAGTTTCAATTCGCAACTTATGCACCTATCGTTTACTTATCAGCTCTTACAAAGAAAAGAATTCATACACTAATGCCTGAAATCTTAAGAGTAAAAGAAAATATTAAAAGAGAAATAAAAACAAACATCTTAAATGATGTTATCCAAGATGCTTATCAACTAAACATCCCACCTTCTTATAAAGGAAAAAGATTAAAAATTTATTTTGTATCACAAACTGGAGTAAATCCACCAAAGTTTACTTTCCGTGTTAATAGTAAAGGGTTAGTCCATTTTTCTTATGAAAGATATCTAGAAAACAAAATAAGAGAAAATTTTGATTTTACAGGAACCCCTATTACCTTACAATTTAAAAACAGGAGTGAGGAAGAATGATTATTGGAAATAATAATGGAAACAATCGTATCAATAATGGAGATAATTTTCACTCAAATTTTGAACAAAGATTCAATCTAATAAAAGAAGAAGGACAAAAATCCTTAGAAAGACAAAATCCTTTTTCTAAACCAGTAACCAATAATCAACATCCAAATATCACAAACCAAAGAGAAATGGCAGATCGCAGTTTTGACATTCTTCAAGAAAGATTGAATAATGGTCTAATTTCATTAGAAGAATTCAATCGCAAATGCAACCAATTAAATAAAACAAGACGAAAATAAAGAAAACTTCCTACATATAGTATGGTAGGAGGTTTTTTTATGTGGAAAGATTCCCTATTTCATAAAATAGAAAATAAAACAAAAGTAAAAAAAGAAACCATTCTAGATTTAGCCAATAAATTAGCAAAAAATGGAAAAGATGAAAAAAGTATAAGAGAAATAATTCAAACATTAAGTCAGTTAACCGGTAAAGAAATAAGCAAAGAAAAAGAAGAAGAAATAATAAAAACAATCCTAGAAGATAAGGTTCCAAAAAATATTGATACTTTTTTTTAAAAAAGACTATAAATTTAGTCTTTTTTACGTTATAATAATGATTAGAATAAGGAAGTGTGTATATGGCAGATATAATTAGTCAAAATAAAATTATTATTATTCCAAGAAAAAAATCATTTGTATACTATTTAGATACAAACAATTCAGAAATCTATATACCAAGAAAACAATATGAAGCATGTCGATCTCTAGGAATTGAATGTGAGGGAAAACCTAAAATAATTCATGGAAGAAATTGTTACTCTATTGCGGAAGAACAGTTAAAGGAATTAGTAGAAAAAAGTGAATTTATTGGGATTGAACAAAAAGTACAACTTGAGAAAAAACAAAAAGAAGCTCCTAAAAAAGTAGAAAAAACAATCATTGTATATCAAGATGCCAATACCAAAACACTATATATACCTACCAAATACCTTGGAGAAAAGAAAACAAGTTCTAGAATCATAATGGATAAACCTTGTGTAGTAACAAACGAACAACAACTAGAAAAAATGTATAACACAAGAATTATTCTAGTAAAAGTATATACAAAGCCAAATAAAGCTCTTGAAATTATAGTTGCTTATATCGGTAATCGATTGTTCATATCAGAAGAAATCGCTCTTGCCTTTTTAATTGATACATCTCTTAGAAAGAGAATTCGAGTAGATGGAGAAATGTTTGCGGAAATAGCGCCTCAAGAACTAGATTATATTCAAGAGGATTTAAAACAAGAAGGAATCACAATTGAGTTTAATCATAAAGAAATAATGCCAGTAAAAAAACCGCAACCAGTAGTAGAAAGAACCTATCAAAGATAAAAGAACAGATTTTGTTCTTTTTTTTATTTCCTATCATAAATATTTAGAGAATAAGGAGATAAAAAATGGAAAAATATGAAATCATTAAAAACATTGCCAAACGTAGTGGTGGAGATATCTACTTAGGAGTAGTAGGAGCCGTACGTACCGGTAAATCTACCTTTATTAAAAAGATGGTAGAAACATTAATCATTCCAAATATGGAAGATGAATATGAGAAAAAAAGAACCTTAGATGAAATTCCACAAAGTGCAGCAGGAAAAACCATTATGACCACAGAGCCAAAATTTGTACCAAACAATACCGCAAAAATACAAATCGATGATTTTACTTGTAACATTAAATTAATAGACTGTGTTGGCTATATGATAGAAAACGCTATAGGAGCGACGGATGAAAATGGTCCTAGAATGGTAAAAACTCCCTGGTACAATGAAGAAATACCATTTATAGAAGCTGCCGAAATAGGAACAGAAAAAGTAATTAAAGAGCATTCTACCATAGGTATGGTAATCACAACGGATGGATCCATTGGAGAATTCTCAAGAAAAGACTACATAGAAGCAGAAAAAAGAGTCATTCAAGAGTTAAAAGAAATTGGGAAACCTTTCATTGTAGTATTAAATACAACCCATCCTACTCTTCCAGAAACAGATCATCTTGCAAAAGAATTAGAAGAAGAATATAAAGTCCCAGTATTACCAATGAACATCGAAGATATGAATGAAAAAGATACCATGCAATTATTAAAAGAAGCCTTATATGAATTTCCAGTATTAGAAGTAAGAGTCAATATGCCAGAATGGATTTCAATATTAAATTCAGACAATAAAATCAAAAAGTCTTATATCAACTCCATACGAGAAAGTGTAATCGAAATAGATAAAATAAAAGATGTAGAAAAAATCACCGATCATTTCCTAGAAAATGAATATATAGAAAAAAGTTATTTATCCAACATAGATACTTCAACCGGAACTATAACAGTAAATTTAACGGCTCCCGTAAAACTATACAATGAAGCATTAAAAGAATTAATCAACGTAGATATTCAAAGTAAAGCAGACTTACTAGCATTATTTCAAGACTATAATACTGCCAAAAAAGAATATGACCAAATGAAATACGCTCTTAAGATGGTAAAGCAAACTGGTTATGGAATTGCTACTCCGGGAGTAGAAGATATGAAACTAGAAAAACCAGAAATCATCAAACAAGGTCCAAGATATGGAGTAAAATTAAAAGCTGTTGCTCCATCTATTCACATGATTAGAGTCGATGTAGAATCCACCTTTGAACCAATTATTGGTAGTGAAATTCAAAGCAAAGAACTAATTGATTATTTAACAAAAAATCAAGATAAAGATCCAAATGAAATATGGAAAAGTGAAATCTTTGGAAGAAGTCTAGATTCCATAGTCCAAGAAGGAATCCAATCAAAAATTAATCTTATGCCAGATAATATCAGATTTAAACTTCAAAATACTCTAACAAAAGTTGTAAATAAAGGAAGTAATAATGTAATTACCATTGTCATATAAAAAAGGATATTCAAAAATATCCTTTTATTTTGTATTTAAATCTTGAATCAATAAATTATATTGATTATAAAGTTCCGTATCAGTAAACTGTATTTCTTGATTTTCTACTTTCCAATCATTAGGATGATCTTTTAAAAAGTTCAATATCTGAATACTAACATCCATTTTATGATTAATGGAAGTTCTAGTTTGAATTAAATAATCTTCCACCAAAGAGAAATCTTCTTTCATAGGGGAACTTCCCATTAACTCTTGATATAACTCTTCATAATATGAATGAAAAACTTTATGATCTATATATTCTCGAATAGTAGAATCGTCCAACCGATTCATTAACACATCCATATTATTATTAAATTTCAATTGCGTTCTAGTGAAATAATCCAAAGTATTCACAAAGTTTGGACCATCGGCTACATAATTATCAACTGATAATGCTTTTGTAAAACGACTATCCTTCGTAACAGACAAACAATCTTGTAATAAAGAAGCGGAATCATCCAAATATTCTTTAATAGTCTCTTCTACAATAGCATATTCCCCTCTAGTTTTAATAGGAGTTTTATAACGATCCGTAGCCATATCCATTTTTGCAAGATTCAATATTTCTTTTTTTAAATCATTAGCCATAGTAGCTTCTCGAAATAAAACATATCCAAAAATCAAACTAATATTAACAAAAATAAAAGCCACAATATATAATATTTTACGTTTCAAACTCATACTATCACCTACTTTATTGGATAAGATTGTTGATATTTTTCTTCCATCTCTAATCCAAAAACTAAATTACCAAAATCCAACCTTTTCAAGATCTCATCAAAAGAATGATCTACTAGAGTATAATAGTCTCCATCTTTATACCTTATTTCTTTTGAAAAAGATAGGACTTCATAATCATCAGCTCGAAAAAAGATAGGAAAATCTTTTTCACTCAACTGGAAATCAACAGTACTCCGATAAAGAGAATCTTGAATTTTTTGCATTTGCAAAAAAGTACCTAATGGATTGGAACAATAAATACCTTTATAAAAACCATTTAAAGATAAATCCTTTTGATGTTTCTTTAAAAAAGAAAGAATCGTTTCAATAGAATAGTTCTCCTTTAAAAGGAAAAGAATGAAATGATTATCGGAAAGATTTTTCCATTTCATCGCATCACCCATATTAATATATGAAATAGGACTCTTTTATATCAAACTTTCTATTTTATTTAATACTTCTTTAACGCCCAACTTAGAAATACTAGAAAAAACTACCAAATCATCCCCAACTACTAAATCCATAGTATCTAATAATATTTTCAAGTTCTTTTGTTTCTTGCCACCACTAACTTTATCTGCTTTCGTTGCGATTACGGTTACTGGCAAATTATAGTATTTCAAAAAGTTATACATTAATAAATCGTCTTCTGTTGGCTTATGTCGAAAATCCACTAACATAAAGACACGTTTTAATTGCTCTCTTTTTTCTAGGTATTCTTCAATCATCATACCAAACTTTGCTTGCGTCTTTTTATCAGTTGCTGCATAACCATATCCGGGAACATCAATAATATAAAATTGATCATTAATACCATAAAAATTAAGGGTTTGAGTTTTTCCAGGTTTTGCAGAAGTATAAGCCAAATTTTTACGAGAAAGAATGGTATTAATAAAACTACTTTTTCCAACATTACTTCTACCTACTAATAAAAATTCTGGTTTACCATCTTCTGGATATTGACTACGTCTTGTCGCAATAATATCCAAATTAGCCTCTTTAATTACCATAATTATCCCTCACTTATTTCTTGATTATAGTTAGCTAATAATAAATCCAAATCTTCCATTACAGCTATAGCTTCTTCCAAAGTTTTTGTTTTAACTCCAGAAGCAAATTTATGTCCTCCACCATGGTGCTTTTCTGCAACTTGATTAATTTCAGGACCACGAGATCGGATGGAAACACGAAATTGATTATTCTTTTTATCTTCCGTGATGGTTGCCCAAACTAAAATCTCTTTTATATAATTAAAATCATTGATCATATTACCAGCAGCAGCACTATCAACACTTAATTCATTGATAACATCATCCATAATAACAACGTATCCTAAATGATTCTCGCTTACCTTCATATGAGTGGAAAGATATCCTTCTAAACGCACTTCATTTAAAGGTCTAAGATATAATTTTTCATAGGCCTTTGATAGATCAAAAGGATATTGATCCAAGTAATAAGAAATCAATTGAAAAGTACTTGGAACACAACTATTAAATAAGAATCGATTAGAATCAGACACCAATCCCATATACAACAATTCGGCAATAGAACTATTACATAATAATTCGGTATCACGTATCATTTCCATTATGATTTCACAAGTAGAAGTCTTTTTTTCATCTATCATTTCAAAATCACAAAATTTTTCAATAAAGGGATGATGATCAATCTTAATCGAATACTGAAAATCACTAGTACTTGCAGAATCAACTCTTTTTTGATCAGGGGTATCACATACAATCAGCAAAGCATTCTCATATTTTTCTAGCCTATCCAAACGACCGATAGGAATAAACTTAGCACTTCCCGTACCAACAGCACTAACTTTCTTTTCAGGAAATGTTAATTTAATGCTATCTCGTAAAGCCAATTGACTACATAAAGCATCTGGATCCACTCCAATATGACGAGCAATAACGATTGTATCATATTCCTTAATTTTATCAATTATTTCTTTAAACATAACAGACTTCCTATCTATTTATTAACTTATAAGTATCTCTAACGATCAATAAATCCTCATTCGTTGGAATTACATAAACATCCATTGAAGAATCATTAGAACTAATTTTTGCCATGTCACCACAAATATTATTTTGGTTAGAATCAATTTTTACACCTAAACAAGCTAATTGATTACATATTTCTTGGCGGATAGGAATACATTCTTCCCCTACTTTGCCAGTCAAAACAATAGCATCAGCACCACCCAATAAAACATAATACTGAGCAATATAATTCACAATACTTCGAACATATTTATTTTTGGCAAGAAGAGCTTTTTCATCTCCTGCATTACAACGTTCTAAAAGATCTTTAATGTTATCACTATATTCACTTAAGCCAAGTAATCCACTCATTTTATTCAAATCATCAACGACTTCACTAGCATTTTTTCCTTCTCGCTCCATAACAAACGGAATAATAGAAGGATCGATATCTCCACTACGTGTTCCCATAACAACACCAGATAAAGGAGTAAATCCCATAGAAGTATCAATACATTTCATATCTTTAATAGCACAAACACTGCTACCTTTTCCCAAATGGCAACTGATAATCTTGAAAGAATCCCTACCTAAGATATCATGCACACACTCAGTCACATATTGATGGCTGATACCATGAAATCCATATTTACGAACTCCATACTCTTGAAACCAACGATAAGGCACAGCATATAAATAGGCTTCAGCACCCATCGTTTGATGGAAGGAAGTATCAAAAACACAAACCATAGGGATCTCTGGTAAAGCATTATGAAAAGCCTCAATACACTGAATCTCAGCAGAAGAATGCAAAGGGGAATTGTCCTTTAGTCCAATCAAACGTTCCATTACATCCTCATTTATTAATACACTAGATGAAAAACAGTCCATTCCCTCAACAATTCTATGTCCAACTCCATCAATAGAATCCAAAGAAGGTATAATACGTAAATCGATTAATTTCTCTAATAAAAGATTAACAGCTTCTTGATGAGTAGCAATTGAAATCTCCTGAGTAATTCGATTATTATGATAATTCATTTGATATTGACTTCCCTCAAGACCAATTCTTTCGAATAAACCACTGGCAATAACAGATTCATGATTCATATCATAAAGAGAAAATTTTAAAAAATTGTTACCAGCATTAAGAGAAATAATATTCATAGTTGTCTACCTCCTATATAAACTCACTACTATTATACTATAAAAAGGAAAAGAAAAAAAGAGCGTATTTCAAGGATAAAAAAAGAATGCAAAAGCATTCTTAATTAACGATAACACGTATAACATCCTGTACAATAGGCAGTACAGTAAGAGGTACAATAAGAGGTACAATAACTATAAGCAATACAACCCCTAAAATGACTTATATATACATAGTTAGAACAGCCACATTGATAACTTCCACAAGCGTAACTTCCACAAGCGTAACTTCCACAGGCATAGCTGTAACAGTCACAGTCATAAGTAGAGATTGGTACTTGACATGTTCCAG
>CAMNHK010000011.1 GCA_946539445.1 uncultured Caryophanales bacterium | reverse complement strand
TAATGCTTTAAGAAGAGTTATGTTATCATCTCTTCCAGGAAGTGCTATTAGTAGTATTAAAATTGATGGTGTTCTTCATGAATTCCAAACAATGGATGGAGTATATGAAGACGTTACTACGATTATTTTAAATTTAAAAGGAATTGTATTTAAGAATCATTCAAATGAAGCAAAAGTTGTACGTATTAATACAAACAAAGAAGGAGAAGTAACTGCTGGTGATATTGAACACGATGCAGATATTGAAGTAATTAATCCAGATAAAGTTATTTGTCATTTATCAAAGGGAGCTACTTTCAATATGGAAATGACCGTTACAAACGGACGTGGATATGTTAGAAGCGAAGACAATAAAAAGATTCATGACATCAAGAAAGTTGGAGAAATTGCTATTGATTCTCTATATTCTCCTATCGAAAGAGTTTCATATGAAGTTGGAAACGCTCGTGTAGGACAAGATGAAAGTTATGATAAATTAATTATGGATGTATGGACCAATGGTTCTATCAAACCAGAAGAAGCAATTGCTTTAGCATCTCGTATCTTAATTGAACACTTAGAAATCGTTACGGATTTATCAGCAATCGCTGACGTAAGTGGAATGATGATTGAGAAAACAGAAGATCCAAAAGTCAAAGCATTAGAAACTTCAATTGAAGATTTAGACTTCTCAGTAAGAGCTTATAACTGCTTAAAGAGAGCAGGAATTCATACATTACAAGATCTTGTTAACAAGAGTGAATCAGATATGATGAAAATCCGTAACTTAGGTAAAAAGTCATTAAAAGAAGTTTTAGACAAAATCAGAGATATGGGTTTAATCTTACGTGATGATGATTAAAAGGAGGAAATAACTATGGCATACAGAAAATTAGGTAGAGATAATAAACATAGAAGAAGTATGTTAGCTACTTTAACAAAACAAGTAGTTAATAGCGAAAGTATTACCACTACTGACACTAGAGCAAAAGAAGTACGTAAATTCGTTGATAAAATGATTACTTACGGAAAAAAAGGAGATTTAGTTTCTCGTCGTAAAGCTTTAGCTTTCTTACATAACGATGCAGCTACTGTTGATAAAATATTCAATGATTTAGCAAAACGTTATGAAAATCGTGAAGGTGGATATACACAAATTTTAAAATTAGCAGAAAGACGTGGAGACAACTCTTTAATGGTTATTTTAAAATTAGTAGATGAGGCTAAACCAGAAGAAGAAAAGAAACCTGCAAAAAAGGCTTCTAAGAAAGAAAAATAAGAGGATGCTTGCATCCCTTTTTTTTGTATAAAAACAAGAAATAATCAACAAAAACCATATATTTTTGGGTGGAAATATAGGGAATACTTTGGTATAATGGAAATAGAAGTGGGTGATTGTATGAAAGCGTTAATTACGGGAGCATCATCTGGTATAGGACTTGAAATGGCTAAATATTTAGCTTCACAAAAATGTGAATTAATTTTAGTCGCAAGAAATAAAGAAAAACTAGAAGAAATACAAGAAAAACTACCAACAAAAGTAACAATCATCGTCGCTGATTTATCCAATGAACAAAGAGTAAAAGAACTCTATGTATTAACCAAAAATGAGAACATTGATATATTAATTAATAATGCAGGCTTAGGGGACTTTGGACCATTAACAGAAACCGATATTAATAAAGACTTAGAATTAATCAATACAAATATCAAAGCTGTGCATATTCTAACGAAATATATGGCTAGAGACATGGAAACAAGGAATACAGATACTTATATATTAAATGTAGCATCTTCAGCTGCTTTTCAACCAGGCCCTTTGATGAGTACCTATTATGCAACCAAAGCATATGTATATCAACTTACAGAAGCCTTATATTATGAAGAAAAGAAGAAAAAAACAAAGGTTCATGTATCTGTCTTATGCCCAGGCCCAGTAGAAACCAATTTCAATAACGTAGCCGGTGTAACATTTGCTGTGAAACCACTAACAAGTTCCTTTGTCGCAAAATATGCAATTGATAGAATGTTTAAAGAGAAAATGCTAATCATTCCTGGGTTCAAAATGAAATTAGCGAAGTTCTTTAGTAGATTTGTATCAGACAAATTCTTACTAAGAAACGTATATAAGATTCAAAAAAGAAAAGCCAGCGAATAGTTGGCTTTTATTCATTGATTTCAGGGGGAGATGAAATTATGAAAAGAATGATTATGATTCATCAGTTTTTCTACAAAGATCTGTGGAAAGATTTTAATTTGTACATCGACAAAAATAAATTCACAACAATCTCAGGTCCAAATAACTGTGGAAAGACTACATTAATTAGAATTTTAAATCGAGATATTATTACCGATAATATGATTCTAATGAACGAAATTGATATTAATGATTATACCATCCAAGAGTATAGTGCCTTAGTTCAATGTGTGATACCTCTAGAAATTATATTTACGGAAAGAACTTTAATAGAAGAAATTAATAAGATAGAGACTTCTCTAGATTTCAGAGATGAAATTATAAAAGGGTTAAAATTAACAAGTGTTATCCAAAAACAAGTAAAGAATTTAACGAGTGAAGAAATAGTATTATCTCAAATTGCTTTGGCACTGTTAAGAAAACCTGCCATTCTTCTTTTGGATAATCTACATCCTTATTTGAAAAAACGTACAAAAGAAATCATTTCTTTTCTAAAAAAATATCAAGTAAAGACAGAATCAACGATCATTCAAACCACCACATATTTAGAAGATAGTATAGAAACAGATTACTTATATATCTTAGAGAAAGGTCAAATAGTCTTAGAAGGAGAGCCCAGAGAAGTATTTGAAAACGATAATCGAATCAATAAAATAGGACTAGATCTTCCT
Source organism: uncultured Caryophanales bacterium (assembly GCA_946539445.1). Classification (GTDB taxonomy): domain Bacteria; phylum Bacillota_I; class Bacilli_A; order RF39; family UBA660; genus UBA3789. Next base: position 39,945 of record CAMNHK010000011.1, on the reverse strand, counting down.
TTTATGATGGATTTATCCGTAAAACTAAAAGATTACGATTTAATCGACGAATTAGAATATGATAAAGAGAGGTTGGTGGATCAAATATGGAACTAACTTGGAAAAACATTCCTCTCAAAGAGAAGAAATTAACTTTTAGTATTTCGTTAGAAGAAATCAATGGACTAACTGGCAATACAGTCAAGGAACTTTGGGAATATCTTACATTTCGAAAAACAGATCTCGATATTTTAATGGATAAGAAAAAACTAAATCCCGAAGAAAAACAAGAAAAAAGAAGAAAAACCGTTTATTTAGAAGAAAACTCATTAAATAAGTATTTTCAAAAAACGGTATATGAAGCAATGTATTATGACATTCGTAGTCGAGAAATCATCTTAAAAGACCCGAAAAAGAAAATTCTAGATTCCCTAAAAATTGTTGGACTCCCAGAAAAGATATTAGATCATAATTTAAAAATACTTTCGAGTAGCGAAAGAGCTTTAGTCCAACTAGCAATGGCCCTATTATCCAATCCTGATATACTTTGGATTGAAGAACCATTCTTATATCTAGATAAAACAAATAAAAAGAAACTAATTCTATTGTTTCGTAGAATGACAGAACAATATCATAAAACAATTGTGTGGATTAGTGAAGATGTAGATATGCTATATCAATATACGAACCACATTTCCATCATTCAAAATAATAAAATCATAGGGGAAGGAATAACCAAAGAAGTAATGACCCAAGCCGATAAACTAAAAAAGAACAAAATTCCCCTTCCCGAAATGGTAGAATTAACAGATTTAATCAAAGCAAAAAAGAATATATCTATCGATTATCATAGAGATATTAGAGATATTATTAAAGATATCTATAAACATGTATAAGGAGGGGTAAAATGCGCTTTTTAATTAAGTTTTCCTATGATGGAACAGCATACTCTGGATTTCAAACTCAAAGAGGACTAAATACGGTTCAGGCAAAGTTAGAAGAAGCATTGAAAATTGTCAACAATCATCAAGTAACCCCCATTGTCGCAACCGGAAGAACAGATAAAGGAGTTCATGCTTTATGTCAATATGCCCATGCAGATATTGGAGTAAACATAACCGAAAAAAAACTAAAAAGAGCTCTAAACAGTAATCTTCCAGATGATATTCACGTAATAGAGGCAAAACAAGTAGAGGATAGTTTTCATGCTCGTTATAATGTAAAAGAAAAAGAATATAAATACCGAATCAATACCGGAGAATACAATCCATTAGAAAGAAACTATGTCTTTCAATACAATTATTCCTTAAACGTAGAGGCCATGAAAAAAGCTATTACTTATTTTGTAGGAACGCACGACTTCCGTGCTTTTGTAACCGATAACAAAGAAAAAGAGAATTGCATACGGACCATTTTTTCAGCGAAAATAGAGGAAAAGAATCAGGAAATACAAATCACTTTTAAAGGAAATGGATTTCTTCGCTATCAAGTACGAAATATGGTCGGATTACTAATAAAAGTAGGAGAAAATAAATTATCCCCAGAATCTGTGGAAAAAATATTAGAAAGTAAAGATCGAACCAAAGCCGGAAAAACAGCTCCTGCTGAAGGATTATATTTAGTAAACATAAAGTATTAAGAAAGCAAGGAATCTTGCTTTTTTTAGCATTTTATGGTATAATAAGCCCACATTTGAAGAAAATGGTTGGGGTTTGGTTTATGGATAAATTAGAAAGAGAAAGAAAGAAAAAACAATTAAAAAAATATGAAAAGTTGGGAGCAGTCAAATTTCAAAAAGTAGTATTTCAACTAGAAAAATGGAAATATAAATTTTTAAAAAGGATTTTTCCCAATAGTATAGCATTTTTAGATAAGTGTTGTGATTATCATAAAAAGAAAGCTTTAAGAAAAGCCAAAACAAAAGAAGAACAACAACGAATAATAGAAACCTGTAAATTTACCAAAATGGCGATTCGCCAAGAATGGAATCAAGAGAAAAATCGAAATTATCATATAGATCCCAAAAAACCAACAGAGATATATCCATATCTAGAGTGGAATAAGAAAGTTCATAAAGGTGGATTAATCAAAAATATGGCTTTGATATCTTTGCTAACAGGAATAATAGTACTTGGATATCCGATAGCCATCCCATTTTTACTATTAGAAATGATAAGTGCTGGAATAAATTTTGAGTGCGTGAATATACAAAATTACAGTATAACACGATATCAATTAGTAGAAGATCATCTAAAACTTCAAGAAGAAAGAAGACAACGAGAAGCGATAAAGAATTATGGGGAAGCCTCATCCGTCATTCATAAATGTATAGCAGAAAAAGAAGAATTACCAAGTATGAGTGAAATCATAGGAAGAATACAAACCAAAGAGCAACTAAGAGAATTAAGAGAATTGATTATAAGAGAGCAAGCCGATAGAAATATAGAAATTGATAGGGGGAATCAAAAATGCAATCAACTACAACAATTGCAACAGAAATAGGAGTAATCGCCGGAGTGGCCTATAAAGTATACAAGGCTAAACCAGAAGAGAGAAAAGATATGGCAAGAACGGCCTTATCTACCTCTACTACTTTAACTTCTACTAGTTTAGCGGGGGAATTCATAAATTCTAATCAAGTAGATAAAATTCATGAAAAATATTCTTCTGCTTATATGTCATCTAGAACAGAGGAAGAATTAGCTGGAGCTCTTCAAAAACTAGATTATCTAGATTCGCTATCTGAAGAAGAGTTAGTGGAATTATTAAAACAGTCTTCTCTATTAGCCAAAGAAGAAGAACAAACAGACGTCAAAACAATATAAAATAAAGAAAAAGTATTGATTTTTAATACTTTTTTTAGTATAATTCTAATCGGTACATTCAAATATCCCACCTTAATCTGCTCCTGGGAAAAGCAGATTGAAGTAAAAGGAGAAAAAATATGACAAGTTATATGCAAAAGAAAGAAACTGTTGAACGTAAATGGTACGTGATTGATGCCGAGGGTAAATCTCTTGGTAGAGTAGCTACTTTAGCAGCTACATACTTACGTGGTAAACACAAACCAACTTATACACCACATATTGATTGTGGAGATTACATTATTGTTGTTAATGCTAGTAAAGTTAACTTAACAGGAAACAAACTAGAAGACAAAATGTATTATAATCACTCAATGTACACTGGTGGATTAAGAGAAAGAAATGCTAAGACTATGAGAGAAGAATATCCTGAAGAAATGATCGAAAGAGCAGTAAAAGGTATGCTTCCACACAATCGTCTTGGTAGACAAATGTACAAAAAGTTATTTGTATATGCAGGAAGCGAGCACAAACAAGAGGCACAAAAGCCTGAAGTGCTTGAAGTGAAATAGGAGGGTTTAAGTCATGGCAAAAGAAAAGAAAAACGTATATACGGGAACTGGTCACAGAAAGACTAGTGTTGCTAGAGTTACTTTAACACCAGGAACAGGAAAAATCACTGTTAATGGTAGAGATGTAAATGAATATTTCCCTTCAGAAATCTGTGTAATGGATTTATGCCAACCTCTAGATTTAACAAATACTAGAGAAATGTTCGACGTAAATGCAGAAGTAAAAGGTGGAGGATTCCAAGGACAAACAGGAGCAATCCGTTTAGGAATCACAAGAGCTTTATTAGATTATGATAAAACTACTCCAGCTGATTCAGAAAATAGCTTTAGAAAAACTCTTAAAGTTGCTGGATTTATCACAAGAGATTCTCGTAAGAAAGAACGTAAGAAACCAGGATTGAAAAAAGCACGTCGTGCTCCACAATTCTCAAAACGTTAATTTATTTCAAAGTTTCCAAAACTCGATTTTATCGAGTTTTTTCTTTTCTCGAAAACGGTCGAATAATCAGTCCTATTTTCGGTTATAATTGACTTTTTTGGAAAATATGATATAATATAGAACTACTTGAAGGGGGAAAGGATTATGGAAGACAAAAAGATTGCTGACGGAACAGAAGTATTAATTTTCAAATATATCAGAGAAAGAGGATTACAACAAGATAATTTTCACTTTAAAAGAGGAATCATTCAAAGCAGCAAACTAACAGAAGATTTATCAACTCATGGAAGTATTTGGCAAAAACACTTCTATACCGTATTAGGAGAAGATGGTCAACTCTATTTTGGAACCTATGGAAGTGGTAGTGTAGGAGGAAGTTTTTTCCGTACACCACACGATCATATGGCTTACTTAGCAAACTTAATTTGCCGAAATGATAAAAAAATAGAAGAACTTGAAGGGGAGACAGAAAAATATCAAGATATGATGGCAACATTATATGCAGAAGAAATGGCAAGACCAAAAAAACAAGAAGAAAAACCAATTGAAAAGCAAAGAGCCAGATAATTGGCTTTTTTTTTTATGTAATGCTATAATAAATTAGAGGTGTAAAAATGAAAAGAAAGTTAGAATTAGTACATAAGAGTGTGGGGGCGGCTATCTTAATTTCATTAGGTGATTACGCGTTATTAAAACTAGGAAATCCAATTGGTCCTGTTATTTTTGCTTTTGGTTTATTAGGAGTATGTTATATGGGACAAAATTTATTCACAGGAAAGTGTGGATTCTTGTTTCAAGATAAGATAAAACCGGTGGATTTATTTATGATTTTACTAGGAAATCTAGTAGCTGGTTATTTAATGGGACTTGTATTTTCCTTAACAGATACCGAAGTAGTAAAGAATGCAATTCTAAAAGTATCTTCATGGAGTTTCTCTTTCCCATTCTTCCTTAAATCGATTTTATGCGGAGTTATTATGTATATTGCAGTATATATGTATCGTAAAGGAACATCATTGGGGATTATTTTTGGAATTCCACTTTTTATCTTTTGTGGATTTCAACACTGTATTGCTAATATCATAACATTGGGAGTTGCGAGAACCTTTCATTGGTCCATTGTAATATGTATTCTAGGAAACTTTATTGGTTCTTTACTAATGTGGTATTTATCAAGAGATTTAAAAGAAGAGGAAAAAAAGAAAAAATAAAAGAGGATATCCTCTTTTTTTGTGGAAAAAATTATGCTAATACTAGTTCTAAAATCATCATCAAAGAAAAACCAAACATTAAAAATAAGGCCATAAATCCTTTTTTAGGAGTATTTTGACTTTCTGGAATTAATTCCATAACAGTAACAAAAATCATCGCACCAGCGGTTAATGATAGAATAAAGGGAAGTAATCTTTGAATTTTTAATACAAGAATAGCTCCGATAATGGCCGATATCGGTTCAACAATTCCACTGATTGAGCCTGCCCAAAAAGCCTTAGTTGGAGGAACTCCATCCCGTAAGAGAGGTAAACTAATAGCACTTCCTTCTGGAAAGTTTTGAATTGCAATTCCAAGAGTCAAAGTAAGGGCAGAGAAAAAGGAAGAAGAAGCTCCTAGAAAAGCTGAACCAAAAGCAACTCCTAATACGAGCCCCTCTGGAATATTATGAAGCGTAATAGAACTAAATAATAAAATACTACGCTTCAAGGAAGATTTGGAAGAGGCAATCCAGCGATCTAATACTTTATCTCCCAAAAATAAAAAGAATCCCCCTAATATGAAACCAGTAAAAACAATGAACCAGGCTGGTTGATGAAAAGTATAAGCAAGCTCAATCGCTGGTTCCAGTAATGAAAAGAAAGCCGCCGCAAGCATAATACCAGCGGCAATTGAAAGCATTGAGTCTAGAATGGTTTTCGAAAGAGACCGAAAGAAAAAGACAACAGCTGCTCCCATAGATGTAATAAGAAAGGTAAAAATACCTGCCAAAAGAGATAAAAGAATAGGATTAGCATTTTGAAAATAAGAAATCATATATCTCACCATAATACCTTATGCAAAACCCTAAAAAAGCGTTAAAAAAAATACCGAAGTGGTATTAAGAATTTTGAAAATCCTTTTTCTTTCGGTATTGCTTACTATTTTTTTCTCTTGCTTTTAAAGAATGGATTTGCTCTTGTACAAATTCATCTTTAACAGGATTCTTTTTTAAATAAGTACGAAAAGCTTCCATATTTCCGAAAAAAACAGTACTTTCATCTGGCTGAAAGGCTATTAAAGCGTTATCTCCACGAGCAAACTCTTTGGGAATAGATCCCAATCGAGTAGGTATTTCCTGCAAGGGACGAATGAGTGCTAGATGTTCATCGTCTCTAATTTCTGAAAAATCATCAATAATCGTTGCTTCTTCACAAACTTGAAAATAGAATTTTCCTTCTCGTTCAAAAACAGGGTAAACAAATTCTGGATAAGTAGGAAATAAACACATAGAGCCAATCAAACGATATTTTTCACTTGCCATAATGAATCCTCCACTACGTTTATTATATCATAAGAATCCATCAAAACAAAAAAATATGAGCTAGAAACAAAAAATAGTAGAAAAGAATATTGTAAAAAAAAGGAATTAAAGATATAATGTAATATATAATTAGAATAATACGGGGTGATTTCTAGTGATAGTCAGATTAATCAAGAAGAAAAAAATCTACAACTTTTCACTTCCAACCAAAGTATCCGGAAATTACTGGATTACCGATAATGACTATTTTGGGAATACTAGAAACTTAATCAATGTCGAAGAATTCAACGGAGAATGGAAAATCAAGAGTGACTTCGAAACAAAGATTATGTCTGGAGATCGAGAAGTAGAATCCGCTATCTTAAAAGATTACAGCTTATACTTTTTAAAAATAAACACGGATAATGAATTCGTGATTTTGTATTGTTCTCCATCCACTGACCGTGAAATACTAAAATTAAAAGTTGAAGATAAAAAAGAAGTATTAATTGGTACAGATAACCGTGCTGAAATATATTATAATTACCCTTTAGTTTCCAAACAGCAAGCAAGATTAATTTACAATAGTGGAAAATGGGTGGTTCAAGACTTAAATAGTAAATATGGAACATATGTAAATAATACATCTATTACCACAAAACAATTAGAGTATGGAGATATTATCTTTATTATGGGATTAAAAATCATCGTAATGAAAGATACCTTAATATTGAACAACATTCCAAACTTCTTACGAATCGATGGAGGAGAATTTCAAACCGTTGGACCAATCATCCAACAACAAACAGAATTTGATAATCCAGATGAAGAAGGAATTGAATTCTATAAAGAAGATGATTATTTCTATCGTGCTCCACGATTCAAAACTGGAATTGAAGAGACTTTAATTGATATTGATCCACCTCCTGCTGGACAAGAAGAAGATAAAACACCATTACTATTCACTTTAGGTCCAATGCTTACTATGGGAATGACATCTATGACAATGGGGTTCAATACCTTGCAAGGAGTAATTGAAGGAACAACCGATTTAAATGCAGCCCTACCAACCCTAATCATGACAGGTGCGATGCTTTCAACGATGATTCTATGGCCAAACCTTCAACGAAGGTATCAAAAGAAATTAAGAATTAAAAACGAAGAAGAAAGAACAACCAAATATGTAGCTTATTTGGAATCTAAAAAAGAAAAAATTCAAACCGAGATTAAATTACAAAGACAAATATTAATTGATAATTATTTACCATTATCTCAAATTAAAGAAATTATCTATCAAAAGAAACGTAATCTATGGGAAAGAGAATTAGACCAAGATGACTTCTTAGATTTACGATTAGGAGTAGGTTCTACTGAATTAAAAGGAAGAGTAAATGTACCAGAAGAGCATTTCTCTCTAAAAGATGATGAATTATTAAAAGAAGTATACAAAATAGGAGCGGCTTCTAGAACCATTGAAAACGTACCAATATCATTAAACTTCATAGAAAAGAATATTGTTGCGATTATTGGAACAGGAGCAAATAAGAAACAATTCTTAGATGGATTAATTCTTCAAATGTTAACGTACCATAGTTATGAAGATTTAAAACTAGTTATCTTAACAAATGACCAAAATGCTCCAAACTGGGACTACTTAAAAATAGCACCTCACACTTGGAGTAACAATCGTATGGTTCGTTACTTTGCTACGAACTTGGATGAAGCTAAAGAAATATCTCTAGAACTAGAGAAAGAAATGCAAGCCAGAAAATTCAAGGATAATAATGGTAAGATGGAATTAAGTGGAGTAGATTACCACAAATATAAACCATACTATTTATTAATTACGGATGACTACAAATTAGTCAGAGATTTGGAATTAGTAAAAGACGTTTGTGAAATGCCAATTAACTATGGATTTAGTTTAATTGTTATTAGTCCAAGATTGATTAATATCCCAAATGAATGTAAAACATTCATTAGTATTGGAGATAAGAAATCAGGAGTATTTGAAAACGAATTAGTTGCGAACAAACAAAAAGAATTTGAAGCAGACTTTGATCCAACCTTAGATATATTTGAGTGTTGCAAAATCATCGCAAACATTCCAATTGATATAGCAAAAGAAAGTAGATCTCTACCAAATAGTGTATCTTTCCTAGAAATGTACAATGTTGGTATGGTTGATCAATTAAATATTCTAAATAGATGGAAAACGAATGACCCAACAAAGTCTCTACAAGCACCAATTGGATTAGATAAATCTAGAGAATTATTTAAGTTAGACTTACATGAAAAAGCTCATGGACCACATGGTTTGATTGCCGGTATGACAGGTTCTGGTAAATCAGAATTTATCATTACTTATATCTTATCGATGGCAATTAATTACCATCCATATGAAGTATCCTTTGTCTTAATCGACTATAAAGGAGGAGGTTTGACCGGAGCCTTTGAAAACAAAGAAACAGGTATTAAACTACCTCACTTAGCTGGAACGATTACCAACTTGGATACCGTAGAAATGAACCGTTCCTTAGCATCTATTCAATCCGAACTTCGTAAACGTCAAAGATTATTTAACGAAGCCAGAGATAAATTGAATGAAAGTACCATTGATATTTACAAATATCAAAGCTTATATCGTAGGGGATTAGTAGAAAGACCAATTTCTCACTTATTCATTATTTCCGACGAGTTTGCTGAGTTGAAAGACCAAAGACCAGAATTCATGGATCAATTGATTTCAACTGCTCGTATCGGACGTTCCCTTGGAGTCCACCTTATTCTAGCAACTCAGAAACCAAGTGGTGTCGTTAATGATCAAATTTGGTCCAACTCCAAATTCCGTATTTGTTTAAGGGTTCAAGACAAATCCGACAGTATGGATATGATTAAATGTCCAGATGCAGCCGAATTAAAGAATACCGGTCGTTTCTACTTACAAGTAGGTTATAATGAGTTATTTGCACAAGGACAAGCTGCTTGGGCTGGAGCTCAATATTATCCTACTGAAAAAAGAAAAAAGAAGATTGATCAATCCATTACGATAGTAGATAATGTTGGAAATACAATCAAGTCATTAGATCCTAAACAAAATGAAATTGCTGCTCCATCTTCTGGAGAAGAAATAACCAATATTATTCGTTACATCGTAAATCAGGCTAAGACACAAGATGTCAGCATTGATCAATTATGGCTAGATAGAATTCCAGATGTCATTTATGTTGATGAATTAAAACATAAATACAATTATAAGCCACAGAAAAATGATATTAATCCAATTATTGGAGAATATGATGATCCAGATAACCAAGCACAAAACGTATTAACTCTACCATTATCAAGAGAAGGTAATACCATAGTATTTGGTTCTGCTGGAAGTGGTAAAGAATTGATGCTAGCAAGTATTGTATACTCAACTATTTCAACTCATGATAGTAAAGAAGTTAACTTCTATATTATGGACTTTGGTGCTGAAACATTAACCATGTTCCGTCAAGCTCCACATGTAGGAGAAGTAATCCTATCAGGAGATGCCGAAAAGATTGCAAACTTATTTAAGATGATTAACAGTATTGTAGAAGAAAGAAAGAAAATCTTCGTAGATTACAATGGATCTTATGATTTCTATATTAATCATGGTGGAAAACAAATTCCATTGATCGTAATCATCATCAACAACGTAGAAGCATTCTTAGAAACTTATCCAGATTATGAAGAATTAATTGGTCAAATGACCAGAGACTGTTTGAAATATGGAGTTATCTTCATATTCAGTACCAATGGACCAAATACCGTACGTTACCGTCTACGTCAAAACTTCAAGCAAAACGTTGTACTACAATTCAATGATCCAATGGATTATGCATCTGTTATTCCAGGAGTTCGTAAAAAAGAGCCATCAAAAGCGTATGGACGTGGAATGATTTTATTAGATGGAATCTTTGAATTCCAAACAGCTTACACTTATAAAGAAGAAAAAATTACCGACTATGTTAAGATTGTTTCTAATAAATTAAATGAAATCTGTGATTTCAAAGCACCAAGAATTCCAATCTTACCAGATGTTGTAAATCAAGAATTTGTCTCTCACAAATTGGGATCTTTTGGAAGCATCCCTGTTGGAGTTGAGAAAGAAACTCTTGAAATTGCAACCATTAACTTCCGTGATAAGTATATGTATGTTGTTACTGGAGAAGATGTTACAGCAGAGCCACAATTCTTAACAGGATTAATGAACAACTTCTTAAGTATTAATAATACAGAATGTATTGTATTCGATAGTAATAGTGCCTTGACGCTAACAAGCAATGATCGAATAACATATGCCAGTGATACTTGCTATGAAGCAATTGATAAATTAAATGAGGCATTCTCTGCCAATGATCCGGAAAAAACAACCGTTTGCTTCTTGATTAACATTAATTCGATGTTAGGAAAATTAAGTGCTATTGAGAAGAGTAAATTTGTTACCTTACTAACAGATTGTAAGAAACAAAACAATATTAAGTGTATCATTGTAGATAATATTGATGCTATTAAAGCTATTAACTTTGAATCTTGGTTCAAACCAAACGTAGACTTATCCGATGGTATTTGGATTGGAAATGGTTTAAGTAACCAATTCACCTTAAAAGTAACAACCAATGCCAGAATTTTACGTGCCGAAGTAGCTCCAGGATTTGGTTATATTATCAAAAAAGGAAAAGCTGCTTTAATGAAGCTTATGTCAGATGAATAGGAGGGATGGATATGAATAATAAAAATAAAATACTAATTGAATTAGAAATCCCTATTATAGAAAAAAAATATGATTTGTTCATTCCAATCAACAAAAAAGTTGGAACGATTAAATCTTTGATTGAAAGTGCTTTAATCGAATTAACCGATGGAGCCTATATCATCAAAAGTGATACCAATTTTTACAGTAAGGAAAATGGTGTTATTTATGATGTAAATCAGAATGTCAGAGATACAGACTTAAAGAACGGATCTAGAATCATACTATTATAAGGAGGTTATTATGAACGAGTATAATCAATATGTTACAGCTGTAAATAAAATATTTGATTATCTTGCCAAAATGAAAGCTGGTTGGAATAATTTAGATAATCTAAATTATATTGAAACAATTGAAGAATACAAACAAATCGTTGCCCAAAAAGCCGAAGAGTTCAAAAAAGAATCTCCTTCTGCAGAAGTAACAAATCCAGAAAGTTTGGAGGCGCTTGGAGATGATTGATAAATTAAGTTATGATGAAGTAATGAACATTGCTCAAGAATTAAAAGCGCAAGCAGAAATTATAGATTCCTTATTGAAAAATCGTAATATTCAAGAATTAGCAGATTTTTCCGCAACCGTAGAAGGGTATTCAAAATTCTTAGAGAATACCATTGAAATTAACCGAGATGCGGATGAAGCTCTTCAAGAATTAAAAGATCAAATAAAATAGAACTTTCTTAGGAAAGTTCTTTTTCTTTTACATATTTACATAATTTAGTTTTAGGAAAATAGTATTTTAATATTTGGTGAAAGAGAAGTCCATGTTCTGCCATATCATTCGCACCAAATATACTAAGGCCATAGGAATTACCACATCCTAAAGTGATAATTCGAAAAGAATTAGGATAAACAATAAAATAAAATACAGTCGACCGTAGATTTAAAATTCTTCGAAATTCCTCCAAAGAAAATTTCTCATTCCCCAAAACTAAGTGTTTTTTTCCATCCGGATGGATATATTGAATAGAATGAGGATCAATACTAGAAGTTTGAAATATCTTTTCTAATTCGGAAAACGAATACGTATGAGATTCCACATAAGTAGGAGAAGTCATATCACTTAAGCTTTTGACACTAGACAAATAAGGATATTTGTCATGAGTAAAAGTTTTTCCACTATTAGAATAATGAATAAATGGCAGAATAAACTGCTTCTCATACGTTAGAAAAACCCCATCCACTTCCAATAACAATTCTTGATAGGATTGACATAATTCTAAAAAATTTGGAAGCGTAGCTTGATAATAAGAAAGAGGTTGATAAAGAGCAAAATCATCTGTGACAGATAAATAATTTTTTTCTCGCATTTGTTTATAAGCATAAGTAGAAAATAAAACCGCAATAGCTTTTAAACCTTCTTTGTGAATTTTATAATTAGAAAAAGAAAATAAAATACTAATAAGATATTCCTTTAAAGAAATAGTAAGTACTTTATCAGGAGAATGAAGAATAATCTTAAAATGCTCCATAGAATACTTTAAATCCGGTTGAGGAGAGATTTCTGAATGTTTTAAATCAAAAACTTTTACGACAATTCCATTTACAATTAAATATACTTTATTTCCTCGAAAAGGAATATTATTTTGTAAAATATAATTTTGTATTTTTTGACTCCAGCCCTCTTCTTCATGAAAAAGGAATTCTTGTGAAAACTCTTGCTTCAGCGAACAATAAATATAAAGAATTTCTTCTCCTTCTTTTGATACAATGTCGTACTGATAAAACATACCATCACCTAGAATTAGTATGAGATGGATTATTTTTTTCTATACAAAAAAAGAATTAAAAATCAAAATATTTTAATTCTCTTTTATCTTCACAATTTAATCCCGTTACATAACTAATATTAGGGAATACTTTTTCTAAATCAATATCTTTATGATTTAAATAATCAAAACTAGCACAAACAATTACCTTGGCTAATTTAATAGCTCTTAAATATAAATCTACAAAAGACTCTGTACTGGTAACATCATAAGATACAGGATGTCTCCAAGTAGTATGATTTAAATTCAAATAATTATGAGAATCTTCTAGCGGAAGATGATAACTAATAGCTTCAAAGCGAAAACAACTACGAGGAGTAAAAGTATCCAAGATTTGATAAAATACTTTTTTTATTCCATAAGGATCTCTACGAAAAGCAGTTAATGCAAATTTCATTTGTTTTAAAGACTTATAATAGATAGAATCCATTTGATTCATATGGAAAGTATTATAATAAGTATATTGAATTGTTTTATTTAAAGACTCTGAAAAAGTTTTCAAATCAAAACAAAAATCCCCAATTGGAAAGGTATAAGGATTTACTTTTTCTCTTCTGCGAATCATATCATTATCAAGAAAAGCTTCCATAAAAGCATGAACATTATTATATTTATAAGTACTAGGTTTTCCTTTTTGAAATTGCCCAGAACGATATACAATATAAGGATGCAAAGTAGAGTCTAGTGCATAATGACAGATTGAACCAACTAAATAAGAATACGTATCTTCGTCCTCAATCGAATTATCTCTCATATATTGAAGAATATTTAAAAAGAAATCTTGAGTATTATGAGTATGAAAATAATCTTGAAAATCACGAATCTTCTTTCCTGGTAAAATGGAAAATAGATTATAAAACATAAAACTATCGGCACTTTGTCCAAACATCTTACAACGATCTACATTTAATTTTGATTGTATTTCGGATGGCAATATCTCATAAACATCCTTCGCAAAAAAAGCATGAGTAATCGTAGCTGGCATATAGATTCCCCCTAATAAACAATAATATAATTCATTATATCACAAAAAATAGATTTACACCTTTTATTTTAGAATATCGTTCTCATATTGAAGAAAGAAAAGGTTTTATGGTAAAATTATAATGATAGAGGGTAGATAATATGGTAAGCAGTGGAATCGTCAGTAATGATTTAAACTCATTTAAAACAACACTAAATCAGTATAATACGGAAATTAGCAGCTTATCTGGATCTTGGATAGGGGATTCCTATCAAAATCTAGTTTCCAGGGCAGAAGAGTTTATAGGGGAATATAATTCTACACTAGAAGGAGAAATGAATGCTTTTTCATCAGCCTGTGATTTATATCTTCAATACATCAGCACGAAAGAAAGCCTAAAACAAGCAGAGATATCTTTTAATGCCGCTTCGGCAAGCGGAGATAAAGCCTCTATAAAAGCATACAGTAATGAAATGAATACCTTATCGACCGAACTAAACCGTTTAAAGGCAGAAATAGAATCCTATCTCGCAACCGCGTCAGCCGGATCCTTAAGCGTTAGTGCCTCTCCTGGTAGTATTACGATTTCTTCTGGTGCACCAATTCTAACCGATGGTCCATTAACCGATGCACAAATTGCTCAATTAATTGAGGCCGGAAGAACCCAAATTGGTTCTCCCTATAACAGTATGCATTATGGACCAGAAGAAGGAGATGGAGAAGGCTTTGGTTGTGCGATGTTTGTTAGCTACTGCTATAACCAAGTATTATTTAATGGAGCCAGTGCTCAGGAAAAAGGAAATGGTGGTTTCTATGGTAGTTGTATGAACTATTGGGGAAATGTTACAAAAGACAATTACGATGCCTACAACAAAGGATTTATCGAAGTAGATGCCTCAGAAGCAAAACCAGGTGACATCGTTTGTTTTGTTAATAAAAAAGATACAGCAGGACTTCATTCCGCTGCCAATAATTGTTACCATGTAGGTCTATACCTTGGAGATGGAAATATGATCCACTCTTCCAAGTTTGTAACCAATGGAGTAGGAGAATGTAGTATAGAATCCTATTTAAATGCCCGTAACAATGGACGAGGAGTACGGTATCTTCACTATGTGGGGACACAAGCTCTAGATCAAAAAGAAGAAGATAAAAAAGAATAATAAGAGAAAAAATACACGAAGAGATAAGGTGATACGATGATTGAAAAACAATTTAAAAATCTAGACGAACAAGTAGAAATTCTAAAAAATAAAGGAATGACCATCTCAGATGAAAGATATGTCAAAAGAGTTTTATTAAGAGAAAACTATTTCTTTTTAAATGGATATCGTCACTTATTTACAAAATCAAAAGAAGACAAAACATTTCTTCCAGGAACAACCTTTGAAGAAATGTATAGCTTATTCTTATTTGATCGCTCTTTTCGTAATGTTTTATTTAAATACTTATTAGTAATAGAAAATAACTTAAAATCAATTATTTCCTATCAATTATCGAAAAAATATGGATATCGTGAAAGAGATTATTTAAAAGAAAAGAACTTCACCAAAGCACCAGAAAAACAGGCTCAGTTAAATGACTTGTTAAAGAAGATGAAAAGACAAATTCGAGTGAATGGTTCCCAACACTCCGCTACTCTTCACTACGTATCCAACTATGGATATATTCCGCTTTGGATTTTAGTAAAAGTCTTATCTTTTGGAATTGTCAGTGAAATGTATCAAATTCTAAAACCAGAAGATCAACAAGAAATTGCCAAAATATATGAAGTAGAACCGGAAATATTTACGATATATTTACCAATACTTGCCAATTATCGAAACCTTTGTGCTCATGAAGATATATTATATGAAAACAAGACCCAAAAATCGATCAATAATACTGTATATCATCAGTTATTAAAAATACCAAAAGAGGATGATGTATATATTTATGGAAAAAATGATGTTTTTGCTTTAATCATTATTATGAAACAATTACTTCAAAGTGAAGACTTTAAAAATATGACCATCGAATTAGATCATATTGTAGAAACATTAAATTATAACCTTCATACGATAAAAATAGAAAAAGTATTAAATCGTATGGGATTCCCAACGAATTGGAAAGATTTAGCCAATATTGAAAGGAGTCGATATGTAGATGAGTAAGACCCAAAAAAAAGAAATGTTTTTAATCATTTCTTCTTTTCTAATGGGAGGATTCCTAATGTTCTTATGGCTAACAAATAGTTCAAAAGAATCGATACAGACTCCCTCTCTTTCTACTGTGATTGAGGAGGTAACACCTGGAGTTGTAGAAATAAAAACAAAAGAAGGAAATGGTTCAGGATTCATATATAAAAAAGATACAAAATATGGTTACATCCTAACAAATGAACATGTAATAACAGGAGAAAAGAAAGTAAAAGTAATTTTCAAGGATGGTACAGAAGTAGAACCTACTATATTAGGGACAGATTCTTATATGGATATAGCCATTCTAAGAGTTCCTAAAAAATATATAAAAAAAGTTCTAGAAATAGATAATAGTGATAGTATAAAAGTAGGAGATACGATATTCACAATTGGGACTCCTTTAGGAACAGCTTATCAGTCAACCGTAACTTCTGGTATTTTATCTGGCAAAGATCGCTATATAGAATTTCCAAGAGAAGAAGAAAATACTGATATTGGAATAAAAGCTCTACAAATAGATGCCCCAATCAATCAAGGAAATAGTGGCGGACCATTATTTAATTTAGAAGGAAAAGTAATAGGAATATGTTTCTTGAAACTTACGGATGTAAATGTAGAAGGAATGGCTTTTGCAATCCCAACGTCAGAAATAGAAAACCTATTAGAGACATTAGAATTAGAAAAAACAATTGAAAGACCTTCGCTTGGAATAGGAATAGCGGATACCAAAGAAACCGCAACACTAGTGAAATATGATTTAGACATTCTCGATTTACCAGAAGGAATAATTATTACAGAAATTAAAGATAATTCAAATGTCGAAGGAAAACTACAAAAAGGGGATATTATTATATCGATGGATAAAATAAGAATACATAATAAAACACAATTTCGATATGAATTATATAAACATAAAATAGGAGATATCATCTCACTAGAAATACTAAGAGAAACGAAAAAGGAAAAAATTTCAATCAAATTAAAAGAAAAGTAGGTGAAATTATGGTAAAATGTCCAAACTGTGGTGGAGAAACTCATTATGAACCCAAAGAGAAAAAGGTAGTATGTGATTATTGTAATTCCAAGTTTACTGCAGCTGAATTAAGAACGATTATAAAAGCAGCCAGTGAGGAAAATAGAAAAAATAATCCTACGGGAGAAGGCACAAACTATTTAGAAGCACAAGGATACACATGTTCACAATGTGGAGCAACTCTATTAGTATTTGATGAAACAGCCGTTACATTCTGTAATTACTGCGGATCCAATGCTTTAATAGAATCCAAATTAATGAGAATAACTCATCCAGATTATATTATTCCTTTTAAGATTACCAAAGAAGAAGCTATCAAGAATTATAAAAAGAAAATTAGTCACTCTTTATTTGTACCAAAAGAATTAAAATCGGATACCGTTATCAGTAAATTTAGAGGAATTTATATGCCATATTGTGTATACGATATTGGCTACGATGGAGAAGTTACAAGCACAGGTAGTGTAAAATATCTTCATTTGTTTGGCTATGATTATTATCATGATTACAAAGTAGATGCTAAAATTAAAACCAATTACAAAGGACTATCCTATGATTTAGCTTCAAAATATTATGACAAATATAGTATGTCAATTCCCTTTGATTTTAAAGACATAGAGCCCTTTAATATTAATTATATGAGTGGTTATTATGCGGACGCTAGAGATGTAGATCTAGATACTTATGATACCGATGCCAAGAAAATCATAAGTAACGATGCTAGAGATAAATTATCTTTAAAAAAAGGAAGAACTTTTGCATCTCATGGTTGTTCCGTCCCTCATATTCATATGGGAGTAAAAGAAAGAACCATCGGAATGTTTCCAGTGTATTTTCTAGCAAATGTAAATAAAGAAAAGAATATTGTTCATTATGCAGTGGTAAATGGACAGACTGGAAAAGTTACCATGGATATGCCAATCGACTATAAAAAGTATATTGTCTTATCCTTAATACTAACGATTCCTATTTTCCTATTATTAAACTGGAGATTCTTAGTAAGACCATATACCGTTACTCTAATTGGAATATTCTTTTCCGTAATTAGTTTATTAATATCCAAAAAACAAATAAGGGATTTATGGGAACATCAGAATCATACAGAAGACTTAGGATATCGTCAAAGAGGAGAAAATCAAATTCCTAGAATGAGATTTGCAGAACGTTTCCGTAAATATACATGGAAACAAACATTAGGAATCTTAATTAGTGTGGCAGTATTATTTTCTGGAACGATTGAAGATTCTCTCTATTATGGAGCGGCTTTACTATCTTTATTATTAGTATTATTTGCCTTTAATGATTTAGTAAAAGAGCATAATGCTCTATCTTCTTCAAAATTACCTCAATTGGAAAAACGAGGAGGTGATGAGAATGCTTAAAAGAAAAGAATTATTCCTTCTTTTAATCGCACTATTATTTCCAGTCTTTGTAAATGCCAAAGAACCAATTCACATCACCAATGAAAAAACAAATTATCAATTAATTATCGAAGATGATGCAGAACTACTTACCGAAGAAGAAATGCATCAATTAGAAGATGAAATGATGGATTTAACAGAATATGGACATATCGTCTTTAAAAGCATTTCTGAAAATCCAGAATACTCTCCACAATTATATGCCGAAAACTATTATTATAGTCATTTCGAAAATGAAAGTGGTACCGTATTTCTATTAGATATGGACAATCGCTATATTTATATTTGCTCTTCTGGTTACAATTATCGAATCATAACCAAAGAAAAAGCAGATATTATAAGTGATAATATATATCGATATGCTAGAAGTCAAGAATATTATCAATGTGCAAGTGAAGCATTCAAAGAAATGAGAACACTATTAGAAGGAGGAAAAATACTAGAACCAATGCGATATATCAGTAATGTTGTCATCGCCCTAGTATTAGGATTCCTATTCTCTTTCTTACATATTATGAATGTATCTCATATTAAAAAAACAAGTAATAAAGCATTGATTAAGAATTGTGAAAGCAGCTTAGACGTAGAAGATATTTTTGTAAGTAAAACAGGAAGTCATAGAGTCTACAATCCATATGTCGATAGTGACGGATCCTCTAGTGGTGGTTCATCCGGAGGATCATCCGGAGGCTTCTCCAGCGGAGGTGGAGGAGGCGGCGGAGGCGGCTTCTCTGGTGGTGGCGGTGGTCACGGATTCTAGAATAATAGAAGGAGTATCCTATGGAAGAAGTAGAAAATAAAATACAAGAGTTAGAAGAAAGAATTGAAAAACTAGAAAAAAGAGAAAGAAATCGTAAAGTATTAGGAATAGTAAAATCCTGTTTTTCTCTACTATTATTTGCTGCGGTAATATTTGCCGGAATCAAGCTTTATCAACAGATTATGGACGAGATTGCTCCTTATAAGGAAATAGTAGATTCCTATACAGAGTTTGATATGAATGATCTCTTTAATAAATGGAAAGGAAAAAAATAAAAACAACATTTTGTTGTTTTTTTTGTGGCAAAATCCCAAATTGACCATAACTTATTATAGAGGTGAAAGTATGAATCCAAAGAATACAATAGAAGTAATTGTAGATGCCGGTCATGGAGGAATGGATAGTGGGGCTATTGGGAATAACTTACAAGAAAAAGACTTAACTCTTCAAGCTGCTAAATATATGTATAAACGATTACAAGAACTAGGAATTCCGTCTATCCTGACAAGAGAAGAAGATGAATATCTTCCCAAAGAAGAGAGAATCAAAAGAATTAAAGATCTAACTTCCAACAACCCCAATACCATTCTCATATCCAATCACATAAATGCCGGAGGGGGAGAGGGAGCAGAAGTGGTTTATTCCTTAAAAAACAATCCCACTCTAGCCAATCTTATTCTAGATAATATAGGAGAAGCCGGTCAAATAAAAAGAAAAATTTATCAAAGACGATTACCAGAAAATCCTAATTTAGATTATTATTATATTCTTAGGGAAAGTGGCAGTAGAGAACCAGTCCTCGTAGAATATGGGTTTATTGATAATAAAAAGGATTCTATAAAACTTAAAAATAATATAGAAGACTATGTAGAAGGAGTAGTAAAAGCCATTGCTGAATACCTGGGTTATCCTTATCAAGAACCTGGAACAGTACCAACGAAAGATACCTATATCGTTCAAAAAGGGGATACTCTCTATTCCATTTCAAAGAAAACAAGTATTCCAATAGAGGAAATAAAAAGAATCAATAACCTTACAAGTAATACTTTATCCATTGGACAAGTTTTGTTACTGAAAGAAAAGAATAACATATCCCCATCTACATACACGGTAAAAAAAGGAGATAGTCTTTGGAAAATTGCCAAAGAATACAAGATAACGGTTCCAGAATTAATAGAAATGAATCAATTAAAAGATTTGACCTTACAAATAGGACAAGTACTAATCGTTCCCCAAAACGAAGATACAACGTATACCGTCCAAAAAGGAGATACTCTATGGTCGATTGCCAAAAAATTTAATTTAGGTGTAGAAGAATTAAAAGAAATCAATCAATTAGCTAGTAATTTATTATCCATTGGACAAATCTTAAAAATACAATAAAAAAAAGACCATTTAGGTCTTTTATTCATTTACAGCTTGTCTAGATTTGTAAATTCCAAATCCGATTCCACCAGCGATAAGTAAAATAACAATTAAACTTACTATATCACTTCCAACAGAAGTCTTTTCTGTAGCGGTAGAACCCGTTTCAACTAATTGCATAATATCATAACGATCTGCTACTTCCACTTCATATAGAGAATTGATTTCAGCAAGCATTTCTTTTCCCCATTGTTCTGTAAAACCAGCCCATGATTTGTTACCAATTACGATATAAGGAACTCCACCAATTTCTTCATTTCTAGCTTTTCCAACTTTTTCCATAAGAGCAGCATTATTGGAATCGTTCCATACTTCATAAGATACAATTTCAAACTTATCTCCATATTCAGCTTCAATACCTTGGAAGTATTCTTCAGCTTCTGCACAGTGAGGGCATCCATCTCCATGGAAGAAATATACTTTAACTTCACGAGATTCTTCTCCTTCAGCAAATACAGCAAATGGAAGAACAAATGCAATTGCTAATAATAAATAAACAATTTTTTTCATAATAACCTCCTACATTTATCATATCATAAAACAGAGGATAGAAGTAAAGAAAAACATCTTTTTTTATAAAATACTTTTATCAAACTCTGGAATAAAACTCTCACTGGCGGTATCTCCCTCTTGTATAAAAGCATTATCTACTCCAATCGTTAAAGCAAAATTTATAACTTCTTCATATTCCTCTTCTGTTAACTTACGATTTAAGTTAGCGAATGGACACTCTACAACAGGGGTATACTGATTCATAATGCTGATATAAATGTCATCTTTATAAGTTTTATATAAGTAATCAATAATCTTTTTCGCATCGCTTGTATGACCTGGTAAAATAAGAACTCGAACAATCAAGCCTTTCTTTAAAAGATGATTCTTTCCCATTTCTATTTTTCCAACTTGACGATACATTTCATCAATTGCCATTGTTGCCACTTCAAAATAATGATCACAGAGAGAATACTTTTTTGCAAGTTCATCATCAAAGTATTTTAAATCTGCCAAATAAATATCAACAAGCCCTCTCATAGCCATCAACGTTCCAATATTTTCATAACTACTCGTATTATAGACAACAGGAATCTTTAATTCTCCTCCTTTGATAGTCTTCAACACGGAAGCAATTTGGGGAACATAGTGTGTAGGAGTTACCAAATTGATATTATGAGCTCCTTTCTCTTGTAATTCTAAGAAGATTTCTTTTAAACGCTTATTCGTAATATCTTTTCCATATCCATGAATACTGATTTTTTGATTCTGACAATACATACAACGCAAATTACAATGAGAAAAGAAAACAGTACCGCTTCCCTTAGAACCAGATAAAACAGGTTCCTCCCATGGATGCAAACTATAATAAGCAACTCTTACTTTATTGGTTGCACCACAAAAACCTTTTTCATGATATCGATTTACTCCACACTTCCGAGGACATAAATTACATTCTTTTAATAATTCCATAATAAAACCTCAAATCTATTGTATCACAAAAAAAATAGCCGAAGCTATTTTGTTAATATTAATAATACAATTAAAGTAAGAACAACCACTACTACTAAAGCAATTAAGATAGCATCTTTTGTAGTAAATCCATCTACTTCTTTTTTCTTTTTCGTATATTGTCGAACATTAGTAGAAGACTTTTCTTCCACCATACCACTCGTATGAGCGGTTTCTACTAGCATTTTACTAAGTTCTGAATTATCATTTTCCAAAGATTGATGATTAATCTTACTAGGAGAAGGAAGAGTAGTAACTGGTACACATTGTACAAATTTACCATTTTTAGATAACTCTCGAATTCTAGCTAGTCGATCAAAATCAATTCTCTTTTCTAAGAATTCTAGATCGATTTTATCTTTTTCATTTTTGGTATAACTTTTTAAGGAATAAATATATTCAGGAGACGTAACAAAAACTGGTATTCCACTAAAAAGGACTGGTTTCTTAGAGTATATTTCTTTTGCTAAATCACTAGAAATGATGACCTCTCTTGCACAAGGCTGATTATTTTCATCATGGTAATATCCTTTAGAAATGATAGTACCGTCTACTAATCTTTCAAAGCAAAATACTCCAATATGGAAATCACTTTCGGGATCATTTGCAACCACTTCATGATTTCCAGAAGGAATTCCATCTTTTAATACTCGAGGAGAATTTAATCGATTATCTTGAAAAGATAAATGCATTTGTTCACAAATATGTTGGAATTTTTCAATATCTCTTTCATTTAAATGAATATCAATGTCATGGTGAGGGCGGAAAGATTCTTCTTGAAACGTTACATAAGCAGATAAAGCACCTGCTAGATGGTAATCAATTCCTTCCTTATTACAAAGAGTTATTAATTGCTTTAATCTAGAATAAATCATTTCATGATTTTGTTGGATAGAAGCATCATCATATTGTTGACTTTTCGCTTGAATCTTTTCTTTGGCAATTTTATCTAGTTGTACATTGATCTCTTCTAAAGAAAGATCTGTATCTAAAAATTTTGCAATGGCTTGCTCAACTAAATGTTGGAAGGGAAGATAATGTAGTTCTTCATATTGGGCATAATACTTCTCTACCATAAGAGCAATTTGATCACTTCGGATATTACGAACATCTTCTTCAGTCATAAAATCACATCCTATTATATATAACAGTATAGCATAAAGATATAAATTTACAAAGGAAAAAATTGACATTACACCCGGGAAGAATTAAAATGAAAGTAGAAAGGAGAACGTTATGAGAAAGTATTTTGCTGAATTTTTTGGGACATTTGTCTTAGTATTATTTGGAACCGGTATTGCCGTTGTATCAGGGGGAAATTTAGTTGCAACATCCTTAGCTTTTGGTTTAGCGATTGTTGCCGAAGCTTATGCCCTTGGTAGTATTTCTGGATGTCATGTGAATCCAGCTGTATCACTAGCAATGCTAATCTCAAAAAGAATGAGTATAAAAGATTTTTGGTTCTATGTATTATTCCAAGTATTAGGAGCTATTACAGGAACTGCCATCTTAGTATTAATTCTTAATAGTACAGATTTTGGAACATCTGCTCTAGGAGCAAATTTCTATGGAGAAATGTCTGCCAACAATATTGGTGTTTTAGCAGCTTTTGTTACAGAAGTAGTACTTACTTGTGTATTTGTATATACCATTTTAGGAGTTACAAAAGACGAAAAAAATTCCCAAGTTGCAGGAATTGTAATTGGTCTTACTCTTACATTTGTACACTTAATTGGTATCCCTCTAACAGGAACATCTGTTAACCCTGCTAGAAGCTTGGCTCCTGCAATTTTCTTATGCGGAGATGCTCTAAAGCAAGTATGGTTATTCATTCTTGCACCATTAGTTGGTGGTTCTCTAGCAGCTGTTCTACATAAATATTTAAATGTAGAAGAAAAACCAAAAAGAAAATAGTATCATTTGATACTATTTTTATATTAAATCAAAATCTTCTGAAATCGGTATTTCATTCGAACTATCGGTTTTTTCTTCGACTTTCACTTCTACTTCCTCGGAATGATCCACCTCTTCTTCGAAATCAATATGAGTTAATAAATTTTGAGTAATTCCTTCTCGTTCTATTTTAATATCATGGAAAGCATAAATCATCGCATCAAAAGCTTCCCATAAAGAGAAAGAAAATAAAAATCCACATACTTCCATAAAAAAGCGAAAATCCGTAAAAAGATATAGCATAGCATAAGCAAGGATAAAAGAAGCTCCTACACAAAATAACTTTATAATTCTATTTCGGCATCTCTCATACTTTCTTTGAACTTTATATAATTCAATCGCATAATGTTCTTTAAATATATGACGTATTTTTTCTTGGTTTTTCGTAGAAATAGGGGCACCGCAAATATGTAAATGAATCGGAATATCACTTTCTAACATAGAAGTTTTTTCTTCTAAAAAATCATATAATTCCCAATTTAGAGATAATTGTTCTCCTCTTGAATGACTTTCAAATATATCTTCTTCATCATCAATATGATAAAAAATATCCGCATCACCGTCTTTGGTTAAAAACTCATTTTGAATGTATCCATCAAGATATTGTTGATTCGAATACATTTGAATTTTTTCATGCATCTTATTAGGAAAATCATTCTTTTTCATCTACAACCACCTACTATCTATAGAATATCACTTTTATAAGAAAAAAAATAGAGTAAATGCTCTATTTTTGTGATTCTTCTAGATAGTTTTCTAAGTCTTCCTTCCAATGAATGTTAGAACTACTCTGATCCATCATGGCACATTCAAAGCGACCTACTGCTTGAAACAAGCGAGAGGTTCCTTCCTCTGTTTTACAGTAATTGGCAATATTATCTTTTTTTATCCCAATTTCTCCACCCGTTGCATAAGAATCAATATCGGCCCCTATGTAAATAAACTCCCAATTGGAATGTTTTTGAATTAAGTTACGGATTTTTTCTTTCGTATATTCTTTGGAAGAATTTTCATATCCATCTGTAATAATGATAAATAAAGCTTTCTTAGACTTTTCCATAGAATGAATCGTATTTCCTAAGGCATCGTATAGGGCTGTACATCCTCCTACCATGTAATCTTCCAGTGTTAAAGATTGAACCTTTTTTATCTCTCTTTCACGATATAAGGTATGATGAGTGTCATTAAATAATACAGTTGTAATGGTAGTCGGATAGGAATTCTTTTTTTCTCGTTCTAAATATTCATTAAAACTAGAAATCGTGGCTTCCTCACTTCCTCCCATAGAACCACTTTTGTCTAATAAAAAGACAACATCTAACTTTTTTTCTTCTTTTTTCATAATCATTTCTCCTTTTCTGATATAATAATATCGAAAAAAAGAAAACAAATGGTCGCTTAGGAGGAGACAAATATGAGTATAAAATTAAAAATAAAATTAGAAAAGTACTTAACCGAAAATATGTATCCTAGAAATGCCTTTATCGGAGTCATTAAAGCGGTAAAAGATCCCCCACTAGAAGAATGCTGCAAAGAATGTGGCAATGCATCTTCCAATATATCTTCCTATATCAATCAAGAAAAAGAAGAAGACACTTTTCAATCCAAACTCTTTAAAATGATTGATGAAAAACAATTAAAAGACTCTGACGTCTATAACAAAGTAAATATGGATCGACGTTTATTTAGTAAAATTCGAAGTAATAGGGATTATCATCCTAGTAAAGAAACCATTATTCTTCTAGGATTAGCCTTAGAGTGTAGCGAAGAAGAAATAGAAGATCTTTTAAGAAGTGCTTCTTATTCCCTACCTAAAAACACAACTTATGATTTAATCATTCGATTTTGCTTTAAAGAACATATTTATGATTTATCACAAATGAATGAATTTTTATATGATCACAACTGTAGACCATTAAATTATTAAAATAGAGTGTCAAATAATAGTACACTTTTTTTATTTATGTGGGATTATATTTACATAGTTTTTTTGAAAATGGTAAAATATATGTAAGATTGGAGGAAAAATATGAGAAAAGAAAATTTAGTTCAAAATGTAGTTATGGTAGTTTTAGCAGTAGCCATACTAGTAATGTCAGTAGGTTACGCTTTATACTCTCAAACATTAAATATCAATGGAAAGGCTACTTTCTCAAAAGCAAATTGGGATGTACACTTTGATGCGACTACTTTTAATGAATCTACTACAATCAAAGCAAATCCAAAAGATATTGGAAATACTACCATTACTTATGAAGTAAAATTAGAAAAACCAGGAGATAAATATTCATTCTCAGTAAATGCTAAAAACTTTGGTACAATTGATGCTGTTATGAAAAAAATAACATTATCTGGATTAACAGAAGCACAAAAAAAATTCATTTCTTACAAAGTAAGCTATAATGGAACGGAATATACAGAAACTACAGATGGTCTTTCTGAAGCATTAGCAAAAGATGCATCTCATAACGTAATAGTAACCGTTGAATATTTATTACCAGATGAAGCTTCTGCTTTACCAAGCGAAGATGTTACAGTAAATTTAACAGTTGCTTTATATTATGAAACAGCTGCTTAATTATTAATCCGAGAATTATAAGAATTATCTCATATAGGGATAATTCTTATAATCATATTGGGGTTGATCAAATGAAAAAACTAGAAATCTATGTATTAGAATGTTTACTATTTATTTCTATGATAGTGTTTAATAGAGTGATTCCTAATCCCTATTTATTAAATCTTTCCATTATTCTAATTTCGATATATTTTATCGTAAGATTTGGTATTATGAAAGATAATAACTATACACAAAAGATTGCTATTAGAATGGTTATTTCTTGTATCCTTGTATACTTAATAACCATCTATTTGATTGGAATACTAACAGGATTTCATGAAAGTATTGTGTCTTGGAATCGAGATTATATTGTTAGAATTCTAGGGCTAGGATCTATCGTCATTCTATTCGAAGAAGTAGTTCGTTACATAATTTGTCGTAATACACCACATCAAAAAGCACCGATTATTGTGTATTCTGCTATTTTAGCCATATTAAATATTATCCTAGAAATAAATGGATATGATCTATCCGATCATGAATCTCTATTTGTCTTTTTGACAACGGTAGTTTTGCCAGCAATTAGTAGAGAAGCCATTTGTTCCTACTTAACTTATAAGATTAGTTATAAGCCAAGTATGATTGTAAAACTATCTCTTTATTTATATGAATTAGTTTTACCAATCATCCCAGATTTAGGGAATTATTTATATGCAGTTGCCAATCTGGCTCTTCCCTATGCCATTTACTTTTGTACCAGTAAGTTAAATCATTATAAAGATAAGCAATTAGAATATCAAAAACAAACGATTCGAAGATTATTCTATGTACCAACATTGGTAGTACTAGGAATACTAGTAATACTTGTATCCGGAATATCTTCTCATACTATGATTGCCATTGGATCCAATTCTATGAATCCATCCTACAGTAGGGGAGATGCTGTAATCTATCAAAAAACGTCTCCAGATAAAATACAAGTAGGAGAAGTAATCGCTTTTTATAAAGAAGGAAGAATTGTAACGCATAGAGTAATTCAAATCGCAAAAATGGATCATTCCATAAAGTTCCAAACCAAAGGAGACGCTAATAATACTCCGGATGCCTTTCAAGTAGAGGAAAAAGAAGTATTAGGGATAGTGAAATATACAATAAAGTATGTTGGATATCCAACTCTATGGTTAAATGATACATTGAAAGGAAAGGAGAATAATGAATGACACAAACTTATACCAAAAGACAAATCATTATACTAGTTTCTTTTCTGATATGTATTTTCTTTGGGATTCTATTCTTAATGAATGGATTTCAAAATACCAAAATCATTACGCTTCGTTATAAAGAAGATAATGATATTGATTACAAAGTGTATTTAAAAGACAATGCTTTCTTTGAAGAAAAATACATTGAAAAAGGAAAAACCTATATTACCAGTTTAATCGATTATATTGATGCAGATTATTCTTACAATCTACTCTTTGATAAACCAGTAGAAGGAACCGTAAAATATCAAGTAGTAGCGGTATTAGAAGCCAATAAAGCGAATAATGATAATGGAAATTACTGGACCAAAGAATATGAAGTAACGAAAGTAAAAGAAGAAAAAATACAAGGAAGTCAAAATGTCAGCATTCATCAAAATGTAAAAATAGACTATAATCAATACAATGAAATATTAAATAGCTTTAAAAAAACAATGGGATTAGCAAATTCCGATGGAATATTAAAAGTCTATTTAAAAGTAAATAGTAACATAATTAGTGAAGAGATAAATACAAAAGTAGATAGTGATTTGATATTAAAATTACCATTATCTCAAATGGCAATAGAAGCAAGTATTGATAGTGATATCAATAATCAAGGAAAAGCAGTAAGCAAAACCATAAAAGATCATAATATAAAATATTTATTATGGAAAATAGGAGGAGTCTTATTCTTAGTATTAGGAGGATCTCTTGTATGGCTAGGATTAAGAAATCAAAGAGTTTATAAAATCAATAACCAATATGAACTAGAATTAAAAAAGATTTTATCCACCTACGATAGTATCATTGTCAATGTAGAAGAACCAAACTTAGAAGACTTTAACATCATAAAAGTAGAAAGCTTCGAAGAATTGATTGATGCTCATAGTGAAATACGAATGCCAATTAACTATTATCAAAAAGAGAACGCTAGTATATTTGTTTTATTCAATGATAATACGGCTTGGAAATATGTCTTAGAAAAGAAACAACATAGAAGGAGTGCTAGAAAATGAAGAGTAAGGAAAGTTTAATCGTTACTTTAATTGCACTTCTTCTTTTTGCATTTACTTCAGTAGGGTATGCAATCTATAGTGTGGAAAACCGAATTGAAGGACAAGGTACCTTTGCTAAAAATGGAAAAGTGCAAATTACAAGTGCTATTTTAACGGATAATAAAAACTTAGATAATATAGAAGATCCAACTTTTGAAGATACAACGATTCATTTTAATTTAAATTTTAATGTTCCAAGAACAGAAGAAGCTCTACAAGATGAATATTATGCAACTTATGCAATTACCATTAGTAATAATTCATTCTATGATTATATTTTTGAGGCGAGTCATTTTAATCCATCTCTATCGACCATAAATAATGAAGATATGGATGTAAGCTATGAACTAGAAGGAATCGAAATGGGAGATACCATCTCTTCTCTAACCGCTACAACCCTTACTTTAAAAATTATAATGACCCCAAATAATACGGGAGAATTTAATGTTTCGGGAGATACAGAATTTGAAGTAGTTCCAACAACAGAAGCGGGTCGATTATTAGGATCCATTCCTAAAAATATTACTGGAGAATTAAAAAATACAACGGCATCCATTCTATTAAATGCATCCGTTATGAACACATATGAAACTAGTAAAAAATTTCATATTACCGTAAGCAATGATAATTTCTATTTAGTAGATGAAAACGGAAACGAATTAGAAGAATTTACGATTGAAGGAAATACAACAGAGGAGTATCCGATTTACTTAAAAGTGAAAAGTACCGCTAGATTTGCCAGTGAAAAACAAAGCCTAAATATATATTTTGAGCCAGTAGGTGAAGCAAAATCTAGTATGGGAGTTGTAGTAGTAGAAGTTAAGAAAGATGAAACCCTAATTGACTTAGAGCCTCCTACAATTTCAAATGTAGTAGGAGAGTTTCAAGCAACCAAAGGCTCTATAAAAGTATCCTATCAAGGAGAAGACAATGTTGCGATAGATCACTATAAAATAGAAACCTATCAAGTAGTAGATGGAGTAGCAACTCTAGTAAAAACGGACGAAACAGTAGCTGATGAAGAAGAATTCATAGTAACAGGATTAGCAGATGGCTCTTACTACTTCCAAGTAACAGCCTATGATACGAGTAATCAAACAAGTACAGATCAAAGTGCTACCCAAGAATATATCTGGACCATGAATGTTAGAATCAATATTACGCAAGGTGGACCAAATGGTCGATATACGGTAAATTATGGCGAGACTTTCACCACAACCATAACCGCCAATGATAATCGAAATATACCTAGAACCCTAACAATTACGATGGGAGAAAATACCCTTTCTGCCAATGAGTATTCTTATAACAATGGATACTTACAGATTCCAAATGTAACAGGAGACGTTGTTGTAACAGGAGAAACTACTGGAGGAATCAATGTCTGCTTAGTAGAAGGAACAAAAGTCCGTTTAGCGGATAACACGGTTAAGAAGATAGAAGATATTCATTATGATGATTTATTAAAAGTATGGAGTTATGATACTGGTTCTACTACTATGGAATATCCAATATGGATTGAAACTCCAAAAACCAGCAAACAATATACTAAAATATCATTCTCCGATCAATCCGAAATAAGAATAGTGGGAGGCCATGCCTTCTTTAGTGTCGATCAAAAGAAATTTGTAAAAGCAAATGACCCAAAAGATTTTCATATAGGCACAAGAATTCGAAAAGTAGATCAAGAAGGAAATTTAGTAACCGTAAAAGTCACCAACATAGAAACCATTCAAGAACCTATTACCTATTACTTTGTAGCCTCGACTCGTTACTACAATATAATATCGGATGACTTTATCACAACCGATGCTTATACGGATATCACCAATTTGTATTCCTTTAATGAAAATATTCAATGGCAAAATAAAATAGTAGAAGAATTACCTTATGAATATTTAAAAGACTTTTTACCATATTACATGTATAAAGGATTCCGTGCGGGAGAATTATCCATTTTACTACAAGATGGAAAAACATCTTTAGAAGAATTCAAACAATATGTAGAAGTTTGGGTAACCAGTGACTTTATGATGCAAAAGCCAATAGAGAAAGAAGGAAATCGTTATTGGCCAGTATCCATAAGAGAAACAGAAAAACAGTATATAAAAGAAGGAGATACTTATCAATTGCCGGAAGAAGGAATTTGGTATAGTACTTCGGAAAATAAATACTATATGGGTGGAGAAAAAGTACCTGTATGGACCGGAATGCATTTTATAAAGCAATAAGATGTGTTATGATAGAAGTAGAAAGGAAGATACTATGAAAAAGAAATTATTATTATGCTTACTATTAATCCCTGCATTATTAGTAGTAGTAACAGGCTGTGGAAACAAAAAAGAAGTTGTGGAACAAAGAAATATTGAATTGACCGATAAAGATTTTGGATATTCAACCGTTTTTACCTTTGCCAAAGAAGAAAACTATACAGAGCCAGAAGAAGATCATGGAGGACGTACAACGGCAATTACATTTAAAAATGAAGATTTAGATGTATCATTTGAAATGTATTATACAGACATGCGTACCACAACTTATAAAGATTCTCAAAAAACACGTTCAGAACAAAAGTATTATAAAGAATATAAGTTTGGAGATTATGAAGCATATGCTTATGGAAATTATTCGAGTGGACTTTATTTAAATATTTTAATTGATACTGACAAAGAAAAAGATATGGCAAAAGTATTATTTGTTTCTATTGACCGTTTAGATGTAAACGAAGAAGTTGTAGTAGCAGATGTTCTAGCGGGGGAAAAACTACAAGAATTCTTTAATTCTATGGTAGTATTAAAAGCCGAATAAAAAAGACTATCTAGTAGATAGTTTTTTTTTATGATATAATCAAGAAAAGTAATCGTAAGGAGAAACCTATGGAAGAAAAAGAAGTGAAAGTAGTCAATACATCCAATGAAGAAGAACATGGTACGAATCGTTGCCCTCAATGTGGCGCTAGCGATGTGACCTACAGTACGAAAAAGAAAAAATTAATTTGTAATTATTGCTATACAGAGTTTGAAGCAGAAGAAGTAGAAGGTATTGAAAAAGAAGCAAAAAACTTAGAGGGTGAAACAAGAGGTAGTGGAACGAAAGATATCGACAAAAATGCCAACGATATTATAACTTTGAAATGTAGCGGATGTGGAGCAGAAGTAGTAATTAATACAGCCGAAGCAACCAATGCTAGATGTCACTGGTGTCGTAGCATCTTATCCATTAATGCCCAAATCGATAATGGGGCAGTACCAGATGTAGTATTACCATTTGCCTTAGAAAAGAAAGAAGCTCAAGAAAAAATCACACAATTTGTGGAAAAAAGAAAATTCTTTGCCAACTCAACTTTCAAAAAAGAATTCACAACCGATAATATTATGGGAGTATATTTCCCTTATATGTTAGTAGATGCAAAAGCTCATGGAAAGTTTATTGGAGAAGGAGAACATGAAGTAAGAAAATATACCGTAAAAAAAGATGACAAAGAAGAAACGTATTATGATGCGGATGTCTACAAAGTAGAAAGAGAATTTGATATTTCCATTGACGATTTAACCATTGAATCAAACTCTGACCGCTTAAATAAACGAAGCAAAGAGCGAACGAATAATGTAATTAATGCCATAATGCCCTTTGATACCGAAAATTGTGTAAAATACAAAGCCAACTACTTAGCGGGTTTTTCTTCTGAAAAAAGAGATGTAAACGTTGGAAATATGGAAGAAAAAGTGGATCAAGAATTAAAAGATGTTGCTAGACATGCCCTAAATCAAAAAATTAAATTCTATGATCGAGGAGTTCGTTGGGATCAAGAAAAATTAGATATTACAGGAAAACAATGGGTAGCTGCTTATCTTCCAGTATGGCTATATTCCTATCAAGATCCAGGAAAAACTCTTCACTATGTAGCGGTAAATGCAAGAACCGGAGAAACCATGGGAAGTGTACCAATGAATAAAGGAAAACTATTCTTGATTACAATCATAATAGAAGCCATTATTCTCTCTCTTGCCATCCTAACAAAAAATACAGAACAATTTAAAGCATTATCCGTATTCTTATTCATTGCTTTAATTACCGGTCCTATTTTCTATGGAGTAAAAAGTTCCAAATATCGAAATGCTGGGGCTAGACATACATATGAAAGAGAAACCAAACAAGAATTAACCAATGTGATAGAAAATGATAAATTAATCGATCATGAAACGGAACTAACCAGTTCTTCTATGTTAGATGCGAATAATGATCAAATATATGGAGAATACACAAAAATAAAAGAAGAAAAATAAGAATATCCACACCTCTTGTGGATATTTTATTTTTCAGTTATAATGATTAAGGTGAGAAGTATGTGGTTAGTATGCACCATCGCGACATTTTTATCATGGGGAATAGCCGATTTATTTTATAAAATAGGCAATCAATCTTCCGAAGAAGCGAATCATCTAAAGACTGGTATCTTAGTGGGACTAATCATGGGTATCCATGCAACTTTGTTTTTATTAGTAAAACCAACATCCATTACTATTATGGATGTAATTAAATACTTACCAGTTTCCTTACTATACATTTCCAGTATGGTGATTGGCTATAGAGGATTAAAGTATTTGGAATTATCTATTTCCAGCCCCATTCAAAACACGAGTGGAGTAATAACGGCACTCTTACTACTCGTAATATTTAAAGAACACTATGACTGGCCATTCTATATAGCCGTAGTTCTCATCTTTATAGGAATCTTTGCTTTATCCGTTTTAGAGCTAAAAGAGAATAAAAAAGAACGAATAGAATTCAAAAAAAATAATACGTTCAAAAAAGTGTTGCAATTAACCATTTTATTTCCTTTAATTTATTGCTTACTGGATGGTGCAGGAACCTTTTTAGATGGAATCTTTCTAGATAAATTAAAACTCATTAACGAGGATACCGCTTTAGTAGCTTATGAGTATACATTCTTAATATACGGAATTCTAACATTCTTCTATTTGAAACTTAAAAAAATTCCCATCAAAGGATTTCAACAAAAACCAAAATTATTGGCGGCCATCTTTGAAACAGCTGGACAATTCTTTTATGTATATGCTATGAGTGATAATGCGACTATATCAGCTCCCATAGTAGGAAGCTATTGTGTGTTATCCATGCTATTATCTAGAATATTCTTAAAAGAAAAATTAACAAAAAAAGAATATATATTTATATCCCTAGTATTAGTAGGAATAATCATTCTTGCTATCATGGATATATAGGAGAGGTTTATGAAAAACATACAAAAATATCAAAGTCCTAAATATCAAGAGGATTCCTATAAAAAGTTAGAATCTGGAATCTATGAAACAACGGATAAAGATGGACATATTATTTATGTAGTATCTTTTTCCTTTACGCAAGAACCATCCCTAGGAGAAGGAGAAAATGCCAAACACATATCTCAGTATCCCTTAGAAGATATCTTAGATACCTATAATTGCTATATCAGTGACTTTTATGAAGATAAGAATCTAGAAACATCTAGTACTTGTTATCTGGAATTTGCCAGTAGTCACGAAAACAATATCTTAAATCTTTTAGATTTATTAGGAAAGCATGTATACAATCAACAAGTAGATAATATTGTAAAACTAAAAATAGAAGACAAAATAGTAGAAGAACCAGTACAAAAAGTAGAAAATAATAAACAGAAAAAAATGAGTAGAAATTCAGGATATATGATGATTCTATTTCTAGTAATATGTATGATTTTAATTGTAACGTACTTAATAACAGAAGAAAGTGCCTATGCTTATTGCTTCTTATTATCCTTTTTAATTGTAATTGTAAATGCTCTAATTAGTAATATAACCAATAAGAAAACACCTAAGAAGGAAGAAAAACAAACAGAAAGTATGATTCGTAGAGAAAGATCCAATCGTATCATAAAATCTCAAGAAATTGCCTGCTTTGAGGAATTACCTTTATTAGAAGAAAGCAGCCAAGTTGTTTTAAAAGATATAGATACGATTTGTAAAAGAGCCATTGCTAGTATTATTATCATACAACTAGCGTGTGACATAAAAGAAGAAAGAATGGATACCAAAGAAGTATGTCTAGACTTATTAAAAAAATATGGAGTATTAGATTCTTTAAATGATAAAGAAAAAAGAGTGCTAGAAGGAACTTATACAAAGCAAGATATTATCGATATTGATTGGGAATATGAAACATATTGGTCACTTGTTTGGGCTTTAAGTTTAATAGATGATATATCGGATGCTTCCGCAATATGTGATTGTAATCTAGCGGTACAATTAGTGTTAGAATGTAAGAATTATGAAGAATTCAAAGAAAAATGCTTCTTAAGAAGCCCAGATAAAATATTGGATTTATTAGATTTGTATTATCGTTATCATTGGGCCATAGTAGAAAAACAAATTCATCCAGAAACGAAAACGGGTAATTTAGATGCCTCTATCGTAGTAGAAAGAAGAAGAGGGCTAGAATGGCTAATATCCGAGGAAGAAGATTGGTATAATATTTCCTTAGATACATAATTGTGGTATAATAACTCCCGAAAGGAGAAAGACTATGAAAAAAATAGGAATTTCACTAATAGGGATTGCTTTATTAACATTCCTATGGATTAGTGGCAAAGAAGTCTATAATCTTTCAAAAAAAGCAACAGAAAACAATATGATAATGATCGTAAAACAAATTTATCATAAGAAAAAAATAAAAGAACCAAAAAATTGGAAAGAGTTTACAACAGAGTATATGAAAACACTTTGTAATTAAAAATATCCACAGAACTTGTGGATATTTTATTTTGAAATGGATTCAAGAAAAGGCATAAAAGCCGTTGGAATGGCATAATTCTCTTGAATATCTTCTAGTGTTACCCAAGTATAATCATTATTCTTTTGGTCTACTTCTATTACATAGCTACTCATAAACCATTTTTTGTGACTAAAAATATGAGTATTGGTAATCCCCATACGAATAGAAGTTATATGAGGAATAATCTCTTTTACTTCATCAAAAGTAAGAAATCGCTCATGATTGGGAAATTCCCACATATTTTTCAATAATCCATCTTCTCTTTTATGCAAAGCATAATAATTCTTATATCGAATAATAAAAACAGTATACTCCTCTTCCAGTTTCTCTTTCTTTACAACCTTTCTAGGTATCAAACATTGATTCCCATTTAATAGAGCGAGGCAATGATATTTTAAAGGACATTCATCACATTTAGGAGCCCCTCCTGGAATACAAACGACTTCTCCTAATTCCATAATTCCTTGATTAAAGTCTCCGGATTCTTTGGGAAGAATTTCTTGAATTCTTTTTCCAATTTCTTTTTTTACTTTTAAATCCGAAACATCCCAGTCTAAATTATGAAGACGGCAGTAAACTCTCATCACATTTCCATCAATCGCAACTTCTGGAAGATCAAAACAAATAGAACTAATCGCACCAGCGGTATATTCCCCAATTCCAGGAAGAGATAAAATATCGGAATAATTCTTAGGAAATTCACCATGAAAGTCACTCATAATCTTTTGAGCGGCTTTCTTTAAGTTTCTTGCTCGACTGTAATAGCCTAAACCTTCCCATAATTTTAATAGTTCATCTTCCGGTATCTCACTTAAAGCTTGAATCGTTGGAATTTTTTCCATAAAACGATGATAATAGTCGATAACCGCCTCAATACGAGTTTGCTGAAGCATAATTTCACTAATCCATACATGGTAAGGCTCTCGGTCCATTCTCCAAGGGAGTTCTCTTTTATTCTCTTGATACCAATTTAATAATAATTCAACACAATCTTTCATAAGAAGATTGTACCATAAAAATGATTCGCGGTATAATAAAAGATAGAGAGGAAGATAAAAATGCTAATAACTCAAATAGAAACTCCTGAAGACATTTTAGAATTTATGAAAGAAAACATTCAATATGGATGGTTGGATTTAAATGGAGAAGAACATATAAATAATATGAAAAACTTTCGCAAACTATATAGAACATCCTCAATAGAAGAAACTCTACAACATGGTATTGGAACCTGCATAGAACAAGTAGCTTTAATGTCATCCTTGCTAGATTTAATTCATTTACCAAATAAAATGTATTGTACAAGAATATATGAAGGAACAGATTTTCAAGATTTAGAAGCAGAAGAACATATGCACTGTTTTGTTTTATTTGGAAAAGAAGGAAAAGTATATCAAATAGAACATCCGAATACCGAAAGAATAGGAATCTATTCCTATTCCACAGAAGAGGAAGCTATTCAAAAAATTAATGATTATTATGTAGAACTCTCTGGTGGAATTCCAAGACCAATTACAGAGTTCTATGAAGTAGAACCAAATTTATCTTTTCAAGAATTCAATAATTATATCAATCAATTAGATGAAAAGAAAAACCAAAAATAAGAATAGTTTGGTATACTAATAAAGAGTAGGTGATACGATGAATGAAAAATTAACATATCAAGAATTATCTTCCAAAAGCAAAGAAGAAATAATGGAATTATTTAAAACCAATGAAAATGGTCTATCCAAAGATCAAGTGAGAAAACGTTTAGAAAAATATGGGGAAAATATTGCCACGAACCATAAAAAGAAAACACCCTTATTTTTTATTATAGAAAGCTTTAAAGATAAATTTGTTTTAATCTTATTGCTACTTGCCGCAATAGACTTTATGACAAATGATGTTTTAGGAGCTTTTATCATTCTTGGAATTACCATTATTAGTGTAATAATTCGTTTTACGCAAGATTATTCGACATATCGTTTTAATGAACGTTTAAAAGAACAAATAAGAATATTTACAGATGTCATTAGAGAAGAAAAACAAAAAGAAATTCGCCAAGAAAAAGTAGTATGTGGAGACATTATTACTTTGAGCGCTGGTTCCGTAATTCCAGCCGATTTATATTTAATGGAGAGTAAAGACTTATTTATCAATCAATCTTCATTTACAGGTGAAAGTGCAGCGGTTGAAAAAATCGCCATCGAGCATTCTCAAACAGAAGATCCAATTGATATGTCTAATATATGTTTAATGGGATGTACAGTTATCAGTGGACAGGGAAAAGGAATTGTCATTAAAAAAGGATTAGATACTTATATTGGGAAAATGAATAAAAAGAAAGAAGTAGTTAAAGAAGAAACATCCTTTGATCAAGGAATGAATCATATATCCGGATTATTAATTCGTTATATGGTCATTATTTCCATCTCTGTATTTATCATTTATGGAATGATTCGAGGAAACATGAAAGAAGCCATTTTATTTGCTTTATCGGTAGCAGTAGGAATTACTCCAAGCATGTTACCAATGATAGTAAATGTGAATCTAACAAGAGGAAGTAAAGCATTAGCAAAAAAGAATACTCTTGTAAAAAGTATTAAGTCTATTCAAAATCTAGGCTCTATGGATATCCTATGTACCGATAAAACCGGAACTCTTACGAAGAATAACATTGAACTACAAAAATATATCAATGTAAAAGGAGAAGATGATGACTACGTATTAAAATGTGCTTATGTAAATAGTTATTTAAGTACAGGATATAAAAATATCGTAGATAAAGCTATCATTCAATACGCTAAAAGTCATAAAGTAAACATTGATGATTACAAAAAAATGGATGAAATTCCCTTCGATTATATGAGAAAAAGAGCATCCATCGTAGTAGAAAACCAAGGAACTTATTCCGTTATTGCCAAAGGTGCCTTAGAAGAAATCGTAAAAGTATGTGATATGGCTTTAATTGATAATATAGAAGTGCCAATCTCGAAAGAAATCATAGAAAGTACCAACGAAAAAGCTGAGTCTCTTGCTAAGCAAGGAATGCAAGTAATTGCTCTAGCGGTAAAACATGAATACGAAGGAGTTGGAAAGTTTAATAGGGAAGATGAAAAAGACCTAACTTTAATTGGATTAATTGCTTTCTTAGATCCACCAAAACCATCGGCTGAAAAAACGATACAATTATTAAAAGAGTATGGAGTAAGAATAAAAATATTAACAGGAGATAACGCTTTTGCCACCAAAAATATCTGTAGTGCCGTTGGTATTGATAGTAAAATTGTAACTGGAAAAGATTTAGAAAAACTAAATGACCATGAATTATCAAAACTAGTAGAAGAAGTAGATATTTTTGCTAGGATGAATCCATTACAAAAAGAACGAGTAGTATCGATCCTAAGAAAAAATGGACACTCCGTTGGTTATATGGGAGATGGAGTAAATGATGCTCCCGCTTTAACCTCATCTGATGTTGGAATCAGTGTAGATAGTGGAACGGATATTGCCAAAGAATCAAGTGATATTATTCTTCTAGAACAAAACCTAGAAGTCATTCATAATGGAGTAATAGAAGGAAGAAAAGTATACGGAAATATTTTAAAATATATGAAACTTGCCCTTAGCCAAGATTTTGGAGATGTATTCTCTATTATGATTGCCAGTGTATGGTTACCATTCTTACCTTTGCTACCAATTCAAATGTTAATTCAAGACTTTATTGTAGAATTATCCCAAATTGGAATACCATATGATAATGTAGATGAAGACTTTATCAAAAAAGTAAGAAAATGGGATATTAAATCCATTAGTAAATTCATGACAATTTTCGGAGTAATTTCATCCATAACCGATGTAGTTGCCTTTGTTATTTTCTGGTTTATTTTCAAATATAATTCCATTGATAAGCAAGCCTTCTTCCAAACGGCTTGGTTTGTAGAATGTATTATCTCCGAAACTCTAATGATTTTCTATATTAGAACGAATCATATTACTAAATCAAAACCAAGTAATACACTTTTATTACTAACTGGTGCAACCGTATTCTCTACCATATTAGTACCAATGTTATTAAGCAAAGTGGGAGGCTTTAACTTTGTAATGTTACCACCAATCTATTATGCTTACTTAATAGGATTAGTCCTTCTATATGGATTGATTGCTCAAATAGTAAAGAAAATCTACATCAAAAAATACAAAGAATGGTTATAA
>CAMNHK010000010.1 GCA_946539445.1 uncultured Caryophanales bacterium | reverse complement strand
GTAGGAAGATTATCTTCTATTTCAGGAACATTTTCTTTATCTTCTTTTTCTTTATCTTCTTTTTCTTCTATCACTGCTGAATTTGAAAATAATATTTTTCCTATCATCACTCCTCCAGCAAGACAAAGTAAACATAAAACAATACAAATAATAACTACACTTAAATTCTTTTTTTCTTTTTCCATTCTATCAACTCCTTATTATCATTATATAGACAAGAATATAATTCTACAAGAAAAAAGAGACTTTAAAAGTCTCTATTTGACAACGATATTAACAATTTTTCCCTTGATAACAATAACCTTAACGATTTCTTTTCCTTCAATATGTTTCATAACATTTTCACATTCCATCGCTTTTTCTTTAATAACTTGTTCATTATCATCCACTGTTATTTGAATAGTTCCACGTACTTTACCATTTACTTGTACAGCAATATCTTTAACATTTTCAACCGTTTTTTCTTCATCATATTTTGGCCATTCAGATTCACAAATTGGTTTAAATCCTAATTGTTCATTCAATTCCTCCGTAATATGAGGAGCCGTAGGATTTAATAAAGTTAACAATAAACGATAATCTTCTTTCGTAATAGAATCCATCTCATCATAGGCATTTGCTAAAATCATCAAACTAGAAATAACTGTATTATATCCCATATGAGTAGTATCATACTCTACCTTTTTAATAGTCTTATTTTGAAGAACTTCCAAAGACTGTGTAAATCCTTCTTTCTCATTAACTTTATCCTTTAAACGAATAATTTTATCTAGGAAACGACGACAACCTCTCAAAGAATCGGTATTCCAAGGAGCATCCATTTGATAATCTCCCATAAACATTTCATATACTCTTAAAGTATCAGCACCATACTCATTAACAATATCATCCGGATTAATAACATTTCCTTTTGATTTACTCATCTTTTGATTATCACTACCCAAAATCATACCATGAGATACACGGGTCCAAATCATTTCTTTATGAGGAACTAATCCAATATTATATAAGAATTGTACCCAAAATCTAGCATATAACAAGTGTCTTGCTGTATGTTCCATTCCACCATTATACCAGTCAACACGATTCCAGTATTTCATAGCATCCATACTAGCAAATTCTTTTTCATTATGAGGATCCATAAAACGCAAGAAATACCAAGAAGATCCAGCCCAGTTAGGCATAGTATCCGTTTCACGTCTTGCAGGTCCTCCACAATGTGGACAAGTAGTATTAACCCAATCCGTAATTTTAGCAAGAGGACTTTCTCCCGTATCGGTTGGTTCATATTCTGCAACATCTGGAAGTAACAATGGTAAATCTTCTTCTTTCATTGGTTGCCATCCACATTTTTCACAATATATCATAGGAATTGGTTCTCCCCAGAACCTTTGTCTAGAGAAAATCCAATCTCTCATTTTATAGTTATTAACACGACGACCATATCCTTTTTCTTCTAGCATATCAGAGATTTTTTCACGAGCTTCATCAGCCGTCATTCCATCAAATTCTTCCGAATTAATCAACTTATAGCCATGACCCATATAATCATGTTTTTCAATTGCGTGCTCTGAAATATCTCCGCAATCAATAACTTGGATAATTTCAAGATTGTGTTCCTTAGCATACTCATAGTCTCTTTGGTCATGACTAGGAACTGCCATAACAGCACCCGTACCATAGTCTCCCAATACGAAATCTCCTAAGAAAACAGGCACTTCTTTGCCGTTAACTGGATTAATAGCTTTAATACCTTTTACTTCGACACCACTCTTACCTTTATTAAGTTCTGTACGATCCATATTGGATTTTTTAGCCGTTTCTTTAATATACTCTTCTACTTCTTCTTTATTTTCAACACGAGGCATCAATTCTTTGATCAATTTGCCATCTGGTGCAATAACAAAGAAAGTAATACCGTAAATTGTTTCTGGACAAGTAGTAAAAATACTAAAGTTTCCACCACCAACAATATCAATATCTACTTCTACACCGGTAGATTTTCCAATCCAATTAATTTGTCCCAATTTTACACGATCCGCAAAATTCGTATCTTCAAGACCATTTAACAAATCTTCTGAATAAGAAGCCATCTTAAGCATCCATTGACTCTTTTCTCTTTGTTCAACTTGACTTCCACATCTTTCACAAACTCCACCAGCAGCATCTTCATTACTTAGAACAGTCTTACAATTAGGACACCAGTTAACAGGAATTGTATCCTTATAAGCCATTCCATGCTTATAGAATTGTAAGAATTGCCATTGAGTCCATTTATAATAATCTGGATCTGTAGTAGAGAATTGTCTACTCCAATCGAAAGAAAATCCTAAAGACTTCATTTGTTTTCCAAATACTTTAATATTGTTTTCCACAACAATTTTTGGATGTTGATGAGTCTTAATAGCATACTCTTCCGCAGGTGCCCCAAAAGCATCAAATCCCATTGGATATAATACATTATATCCCTGCATACGCATCATTCTTGCTAAAGAATCTTGAGCTGTATAACTTCTAACATGTCCTACATGCAAACCAGCCCCACTTGGATAAGGAAACTCCACTAAAATATAATAAGGAGTTTTTTTACTTCCAGTTTTAGCTTCAAAAGTCTTATGTTTTTCCCAATACTTTTGCCATTTTTGTTCTATTTTTAATATTTCATTCATGTTTAATACATCCTTTCTTCTTATAAAATAAATAAACCATATGATAACTAACGAATATCAACACAATAACAGAAACAAATCCTACTAATATTTCGAGAAAAAAATTAGAAATAAGCAAAATCAAACTAACAACAATCGAAATATCTAAGGATGAAACAATTGCGACAATTTGCAGCAATTGATTATAAGATAACTTTTTTAAATCTAAATGGTAATGACTTACCAAATAAGTAACTTCTATTGGTTCTTTTTTCTTTTTTTCTCGTTTTGCTCTACGAACAATA
Source organism: uncultured Caryophanales bacterium (assembly GCA_946539445.1). Classification (GTDB taxonomy): domain Bacteria; phylum Bacillota_I; class Bacilli_A; order RF39; family UBA660; genus UBA3789. The sequence continues at coordinate 40,519 of CAMNHK010000010.1, read as the reverse complement.
AACAATTCATAGAGCAGTAAAGTAAAAAAGAAAGTCATAACAAACAAAACAAACTCTTTCATAAATCCTCCAAAAAAAAGCAATCCATCCCATAAGGACGAATTGCTCGCGGTACCACCTTAATTTATAAGTTAATCTTATACTCTTGAATCGATAACGGAATTACCCAATTTGCTCCTAAGACAAGTTCATAAATCTAGGCTATCCACTTGCACCAACGTGGACTCTCTAAAAACCATCAAATTACTACTACTTCTTTCTCAACGCAAAATACAAGATTATTATAGCACAAAATAAAAAAATGCAAAGTTTTTTTTAAAATAAAAAAAGAAAGTATAAACTTTCTTTATTTAGCCCCTTGCTTTCCAGAATCCATATAACCATTTTCAAAATGAGTATCTAATACAACTTGTTCAAAAGAATCCTCTGTTGGAAATAACTTTCCAAAACTCTCAAAAGTAATATTTTCTTCTGGAATAGTTCCAAAGTAAGTAGTAAGCAATTTATTTTTTAATTCTTCAGGAGAAATTTTTTGAATATTCTCTCCATTTAATTGATAGAAAACTCCTTCTGGATACTCCAACAAAACCTTTTTTTCAAAACTGGATAATCCCTGATAAGGTCCATTATCTTTTAATAACTTAAATAAAGTATCCTTTAAAACATCATCATTTACAAAAATATTTCGTAAAGCATCAATGACAGAAGAAGTTCCGGTTAAACTTGTATTTTGAAAGGAAACTAATTTTTGTAAAACATCTTCCCCACCATCTTTGGCAAGTCCCAACAAGAAATCAAAGTTATCCAATAATTTCATGCACACCAAATCCAAATCAGATAAGTACACTCCATCAATAGAATCTGCCCAATAACTGATATCTCCATCATAAAAACATAAAGACATATACTTACGAGCTAAATTCATGATTTCACTTTTTTCATTACCATCAATTCCCAATAAAGATTCAGAAAGAAAAACATCGTCTAAATCCCCTGTAAAAAGATGAACTAATAAATGCTCATACAATTCCATCTCACTGTCAAAATTTAAAGAATCAGAAAAGCGAAGAATCATTTCTTCTTTTAGTTTTTCCAAACGAACCTGTCGTATATCTTTTTTACGATTCTCCATAAAAATTCCTCCTAAATTTCACCAATATAGTCTAATAGTTTCAAGAACAATCCAATGTGTTCTTTCGATAACCCCTTCTTCTTAAGTTTACGAATTTCAATACGTTTCTTATCAATTGGCAATTCTCCAAATACAATATCACTAATTTCTTCCTTTAGATAAGTGTTAATCTTTAAGTCCATCAAGATACTATCTAAATCATCATTAATAAGACGAACGGCATCAATTTCAATATCTTTTCCCTTACAGTTAATCGTTAACTGACCAATGGTAGGTACATTAGAAACTTCTACAATAAAATCATTTCCATCGACATAATTTTCACATTCTAGTTTTTCAGCATTAAAGTAAATGGTTACACTTTCTGCCTTCTTGGTATTACGGAACACCATTTTGTAATTACGGCGTTCAGGAGCAATACCACTCTTACCATCAATAGAACGAATAATAACCGTATAGTTATTTCGCAAATAGTTATAATCAATAGAAGTCTTCAAAAAGTATCCTTGATGATAAAGAGAAGTAATTCCATCATCTTCATAAAGTGTATAGGTATTACTAGCACCTGGGAAAATCTGAATTTCCAAATCAGTAGGTAACCCAATATTATTATAATCACTACGATTCGAAAAAGGAATAATCGAACCAGAATGAGCAAACACTGGATAATCTTCTTCCTTAAAGAAAGAAACATATTTCTTATTACCTGGGAATTTCTTTCCAGTAACTAAATCATACCAAGTACCATCCGGTACAAAGAATCGATGAATACTTCGGTTCATAACAGGATCTTTAGGTTCCAAAATAGGACAAACCAATAATTGAGAACCCAAATAATACTGATTACGATATAAATCATCATCATATACCCACATATAATTATAATAGAAAGGTTGAATCAAAGGAGTACCTGATTTTGTATAATTATAAGCCTCTGTGTATAAATAAGGAATTAAACGGTGACGCAATCTTAAATAGTCAGCCGCAATATTTTCGGTTTTAGCATCCCATACCCAAGGCTCTTTCTTATAGTACTTTCCACGAGCTCCATGAAAACGCATAATAGGTCCAAAAGTACTCAATTGAACATAACGAATATATAACTCACCATCTTCAATACCACCATGGTTTCCTCCAACATCATGACTCCACCAACTGACACCAATATTAGCGGCATTTAAAATTTGAAAAGGTAAATTCTTTAAATCTTTCCAACTAATTTCACTAGATCCACCATATAGAATTGGATAACGATGAGGAGCATAAATTCCACCCCGCGCAAGCAACAAGGGTCTTTTATTAGCTGCTCTACCAGAATCAAGATATAGATAATGATTTAGTGCCCATAACTTAGTAACATCCATTTTTCCATCGGAATCATTCCAAAAGAAATCAACACCGTAATTTTCTAAAGGATGTAAAAACATCTTAAGCAAAACATCCAACATTTTTGGATTCAATGGATCAAAATCTAATATAGTAGGAGTTTCTATTCCAAGAGATTGCATAGCTTGCGGATAATACTGCTCATGAGGATAAATTCCATTGGTTGGATTAATACATAATCCAACACGAATTCCTCTCTTATGAAATTCTTGAATTGTTTCACTAGGGTTAGGGAACAACTCAGGATTAAAAGTAAATCCAGTCTTTAATCCTTGATAATCTCCTATATTTCTTATATGCCAATCATGATCAAAAAGCATAACAGAAATTGGTATTTTTTTTCTTTCAAAATTACGAATCAAATCAACCGCACTTTTTTCATCATAAGTGGTATTTCGACTCCACCAATTTCCAAGAGCAAATCGAGGGATTAAAGGAGGAGCGCCTGTAATCTTAAAATAATCAAATAAAGCCTGTTTAAAATCTTTATCATATAAGAAAACATAAATATCCAAATGGTTTTGGGGAGGATCGGCTAACGTTCCATCTTCCATAATAAGCTTTCCATAAGAATCATCAAAAGAAGCAAAACCATCTAAAGAATATAAGCCTTTTTGTAAATTCTTAGGAACATTCACATCAACAGAAACCATATTACCCAACATATTACGTGCCTCAGGATGCCCAACATACCAATCTTTACTACGATCCCTTTCACGAGATAAAAGCATAATCTTCAAATTCTTCATTGGATCGACTTTTGTTCCGACAAAAGGTTGTCCCTTGATATAACTCAAAGCAAAATACTTAGTAGTAATTTCAACAATATTAGCATCTTGGCGTACCGAAAAATCTGGTAATCCAATATTTCTTTTCTTAATCAATTGAGTAGGTCGATCAACAAATTGCCCAGCACTAGAAAATTCCAAACGAACAACCCTCTCTGAGATAACAGAAATACGATAATTTTGTCCTTGAACAATAGCTTTTTTATCACTAATTGCTTTAGCATAATCTACTTCAAATTGTTTACCAAGCGGATACATATCAACACCTTCTTATACTCTATTACCATAATATCATAAATAGTAAAATAAGCCAAGAAAAAAACTTCTAGATAACTAGAAGTTTATCGCCTCTGATCTAAAAACATTGCCCAGTATTCTTCAAACGGAATAGAATGTTCATGAATATAGCTAGCAATTTCTTCTCCAACATATCGATAATGCCAAGCTTCTTGGCGAAAACCAGTAATGGCTTCAAAGCGCTTTTCAAAACGAGCAATAAAACCATATTTATAGGAATTTTCCTGCATCCACTGATACTCTTTAGAATTAGCAAAAACATTGGTATTACGACTTCCCACATCAAAAGCAAGACCTGTTTGATGTTCCGAAAAACCCGGTTTTGCAACATACTTATCCACATATCCCTGACCATAAGTATTGAAATATAATTCAGTAAGATCTACTTGATCTTGATAACTTCGATAAGCAGAATTAATGACAATTTGGTACCCTTCCCTCTCCGCGGCATCCGCCATTTTTCGAAAAGCATTAATAGCCAATCGACTAGCTTGTAAATCATCCGAAGAAGCATATTGGGAATCAATCATAGCCAAATCCGTTGGAACAAAGTCAGAAGACAAATAACGATGTTTATTAACTAGCATATCAGTAGAAAAAGAGTCTACAAGATGAGCATCTTCATAATCTTCTTTGTCCAAATCCAAATTTACATAGAGAACCGTTAATTCCTCATCTTCTCCTGTATCATCAGCATAATGAACATAACGATCATAATTATCCAACTTAGCATAAGGAACAATAAAGAATTCCTCTAAATATTTAATCTTTTCTCTCTTAGCAAATCTACCAACAGCAGCATCATCACCATGAGCAAATATAATATTAATATCATTGGTACTATAACCAAGTTTAAATAATTTATGAAGATTGGAAACAAAATGTTCTTGATTCACATATTGAATCTTACGATATTGATCCAAATATTCCTCTTGAAACTGATCACTTTCAAAAACAGCATTTAAAGTAGGGTTTTCTCCAACAGATAAAATATAATCTTTATGAAAAGAAAACAAAATAGCTTGGCTAGCCTTTTTACTATATCCCAGTTTAGTTAAATCATGTATTTGTTTCTCATAGAATAAAAAAACTCCTAAGATAAGGCAAACAAGAATCCCTAATGCTTTTAAATAAGGAACGAATTTTGGCTTTAAACGAATTTTTGCAACTTTTTTCATAGCCTTCACCTATTTTAATCATACCACCTTTTGTTGCAAAAAACTAGAAAATACAGTAGACTTTACTAGTAGTGAGGGATGAAATATGAATTCATTTCAATTTACCAATTCCAATAAACGATATCATACGTTAGATTATTACTATAAAAATCGTTTTGGAGAAAAAGTATCTAAAATAAGCCTAAATGCTGGTTTTACTTGTCCTAATATTGACGGAACAGTAGGCTATGGAGGATGTATCTATTGCTCTAAAAGTGGAAGCGGAGAATTTGCAGGAAACGTTGAAGATTCACTAGAAAAGCAATTTCAAAGCATTAAAGAAGTAATGAATCACAAATGGCCAAGTAAAAAATATATTGCCTATTTTCAAGCTAGAACCAATACCTATGCTCCCATAGAAACATTAAAAAAAGTATATGAAAAAGTTCTAACATTTGAAAACGTCATAGGTATTAACATTGGAACAAGACCAGACTCCATATCCGAAGAATGCCTAGAATATTTAGAAGACTTAAATAAAAGAACCTACTTAACAATTGAATTAGGTCTACAAACAATCAAAGAATCAACTTCCAAATTAATAAATCGTTGTCATAGCCTAGATTGTTTTGAACAAATGGTCAAGAAACTAAGAGAAAGAAAAATAGATGTGGTAGTACATATTATAAATGGACTACCTTATGAAACAAAAGAAGACATGTTAAATACTATAAAATACCTAAATCAATTAGATATTCAAGGAATTAAAATTCATATGCTTAGTATCATTAAAGATACTCCGTTAGAAAAACTATATAAAACAAAACCATTTCATATACTTACAAAAGAAGAATACATTGATATAGTTGTAAATCAATTAGAATTATTACGTCCAGAAATAGTAATTCATAGAATTACCGGAGATCCTGACGTAAACGAATTAGTAGAACCAACTTGGTTAATAAAAAAGTTTTGCGTCTTAAATGATATAGATAAAGAAATGGTAAAAAGAGATACTTATCAAGGAGCCAAACTATGAATCAAACAATTTACTACCTAATAGGAATAAATATAGTATCTTTTCTAGTAATGGGGTGGGATAAATATTCTGCCATCAAGAATCACTGGAGAATAAAGGAAAACACCCTATTAGGATTGGCATTCATAGGAGGAAGTGCAGGAACACTTTTAGGAATGTTTATCTTTCACCATAAAACAAAGAAACGAAAATTTCAAATTTTAGTTCCCATATTTCTAATCATAAATATATTAATTTATAAGATTTACTATTAAAAAAGAACGAGTATCATTCGTTCTTTTCTTTTAATCTTTTTTGAAACTTTCACCTAGAGCTGTACCAGCCGTTACAATTCCTTGTAAATCACTTGGAACAATGATTTTAGTAGCATTTCCTTTAGCAACTTCTACCAAAGCCTCATAACTTTTTAATTTCAATACAGCATCATCCATTTCAGCTGATTTTAATAAACGTAAACCTTGAGCCGTAGCCTCTTGTATTTTAATAATAGCTTCTGCTTCTCCTTCAGCAGCCTTAATTTTAGCAGCCTTTTCAGCATCTGCTCTTAGGATCGTACTTTCCTTTTCACCTTCAGCAATTAAGATAGCCGCTTTCTTTTCTCCTTCAGCTTTTAAAATAGCTTCACGTCTTTCACGTTCCGCACGCATTTGTTTTTCCATAGATTCTTGAATATCTCTAGGTGGAATAATATTCTTAACTTCCACACGATTTACCTTTACTCCCCATGGATCCGTTGCCTCATCCAAAATAGAACGCATTTTTGTATTAATAACATCACGAGAAGTTAATGTTTCATCTAGCTCTAATTCTCCAATAATATTACGTAAAGTAGTTGCGGTTAAATTTTCAATCGCATTAATAGGATTTTCAACTCCATAAGTATAAAGTTTTGAATCTGTTATTTGAAAATATACAACAGTATCGATATGCATCGTAACATTATCTTTTGTAATAACAGGTTGTGGAGCAAAATCTTTAACAATTTCTTTTAGACTTACACGATTGGCAACTCTTTCAATGAAAGGAATTACATAATGAAGTCCTGTTTGCATCGTACGATGATAAGCCCCTAAGCGCTCTACGACACAAGCCTTTGATTGTGGAATAACACGAATTCCTGACGCTACAATCAACACGATAATCAATGCTATAATGATTCCAATTTCCATACTAATCCTCCTCTTTTTCTACAACGAGTTTTACCCCGTCAATAGACAATACTTTAACTCGAGTACCTTCTCGAATTGGTTTGTCACTAGTAGCTGTCCAAGTATTACCATATACTTTTACTTCACCATATTGATTTTTTTCGATGCTTTTTGTAACTTCTCCAACTTTTCCAATCACACGATCAGAATTGGTTGGAACGACATCAAAATGTTTAAATCGCTTCATCAATGGTTTAGTTGCAAGTAAGGCCAGCAAACTAACAATTACAAACACAATCATTTGAATCCAAACAGAAGATGTAAAAAAAGTGGTAATAATAGATGCTACAGCACCAATCGCAAACCAAATGGTTACCAAATTAACCGTTGCTAATTCAATAATCAACAAAACAGTAAAAACAATAAACCAAATAATCGTCATAGAATCACCTCTCTAACTAAATTATATGTCTATTTGACATATTTTACAATAAAAACAATCGTTTTCTCTATTTACAATTATTTTTATCCCGTATAATGAAATTAAAGGTAGAGGTGTTTGTATGGGGCTAAATAAACGAGAACAACAAATTTTATCCGTTACCGCAGCTAGCTGGGGTATATTCCTGATTGGTAGTGGACTTATTATGTCTACTCAAGTAAAACCAATTATCAATACAACCTATACATTACAAGTAGAAGAAAGAAAAATTGCCCAAGCCCAAGCAAAAACCAATGAAATAAAAGTAAAAGACTTTGAAATAGAAGAAGCAAATCCTTTAAGTGTCGATGTAAAAGACTACTTAGAAAATGCTTCAACCTTGACCGAACAAACAATACGTTCCCTACGGTTAGACACATCACTAGTAAATGTGAATCAAGCCGGTACCTATCAGTACATCGTATCCTATGGAAAAAAGAAATATATGGGAACAGTTACCGTAAAGCAAAAAGAAATGCCTACAATTACACTAAGAAATGTAGAATATCAATTAGGAAATGTATCATTTTCAAATTATGCAAAAGATTATATATTAGAAGAATTAACACCAGAAGTATACAATACATGTTCGAATCCAAATTTTTCACAAGTAGATTCCCTTTCAACAGGAATATATAATTATACAATAGTATGTAATGGGACAACATATACTGGAAAGATAACCATTGTTCCACAAGAAAATATAAAAATAAATACTCCCGATCCTATTGAAGAAGAGGAAGAAGAAGACTTAACATTAGAATAAAAATATCCACAACAAATGTGGATATTTTTTTTAACTCAAATTAATAATGTTACCATCAACAACATCTATAATTTCAAAATTTGGTTTACGAGATAAACCTGGCATAGTCATAATATCTCCTAATAATACTGTAATGAAACTAGCTCCTGAATAGAATCGAACATCCTTAACTGTAACTTCAAAGTTTTTAGGAACACCAACCTTATTTTTATCATCAGAAAACGAATATTGTGTTTTAGCAACACAAATTGGAAGATTAGAAACTTTATTTTTTTCCAATATCTTAATTTTATCTTTAATTTCTTTACTATAATTAACCTTTTTAGCTCCATAAATCTCTTTACAAATAGTATCGATCTTATGAATAACCGTATCTTCCGTATCATATAAAAATTGAAATTTAGATTTTTTCATCTTAAGAACTTGTTTCGCTAATTCCAAAGCCCCATCACTTCCATCAATATAAGCCGTACTAACAGCAAATGGAAATCCCTTTTCCTTACAATGTTCACGTAAAGCCTCTACTTCTTCATCCGTATCCGTATTATAACGATTTAAACAAACAATAACGTTTACTCCAAATTTTGCTAAATTCTCATAATGCTTGTCTAAATTAGCCATTCCATTTTTTAAAGCCTCCATATTTTCCTCAAAAATAGCTTCTTTTGGAACACCGCCATGATATTTCAAAGCTTTAATGGTAGAAACCAATACAACAGATTCAGGATTTAAATTACCAATACGACATTTAATATCTAAGAATTTTTCAGCTCCTAAATCCGCACCAAATCCAGCCTCTGTCACAACATAATCTGCCAAAGATAAAGCAGTTCTCGTTGCCATAATACTATTACATCCATGAGCAATATTAGCAAAAGGTCCTCCATGAATAATAGCAGGAGTATTTTCAAGGGTTTGAACTAAATTAGGATAAAAAGCATCCTTTAAAAGAGCCACTAAAGATCCTTCCAATTTCAAATCGCGAACATAAACATACTCTTTTTTACTATTAAGACCAACAACGATATTACCAAGTCTCTTACGTAAATCATCGAGAGAAGTCGCCAAACAGAATAAAGCCATGATTTCACTAGCAGAACTAATCGAAAAATAATCATGACGAGTACCTAAATCAACATCCCGTAAGGCACGATCATTAACATCTAAACAACGATTGAAAGTAACCGTTTGAATATCCAAACTATTCCCAAAATAAATATGATTATCAATAGCAGCACATATTAAATTATTAGCAGATGTGATAGCATGAAAATCTCCCGTAAAATGTAAGTTAATATCTTCCATTGGTACCACTTGAGAATAGCCGCCACCAGTTGCTCCACCTTTCATTCCAAATACTGGTCCCATAGAAGGTTCTCTTAAAGCAGCAATAGTATTCTTGCCTAACTTGTTTAAAGCATCACTCAAACCAATACTAACGGTTGTCTTCCCTTCACCAAAAGGGGTAGGACTTATTGCGGTAACTAAAATTAGTTTTCCTTTAGCCTTTCCATAAGGTTTCGTTATTTTAGCCTTATAATCTCCATAAAGAATTAAATCTTTAGAAGATAACCCTATTTTTTTAGCAACCTCCGTAATAGGTAACTTTTTACTCTTTCTTGAAATTTCTATATCATCCATACTCTCACCTCATTTTTTATTATAGCATAGTAAACAATCTTTTTTGAGCCTTTATTCTAGGAAAAAATTTTTTTTTATTAAAAGAAAAAGAAAAAAGAAAAGAAAAAGAAAAAAGAATCATAAAAAATCCCCATTTGTCAATCAACCAAAAGGATGGTAGGATGAACTCGTTAAGAAAAAAAGGAGGGATTTTTATCAACAAAAAATATATTTTCTTAATACTCACAATGATACTATGGAGTATCTCATCTTTCTCCATAGCTCATGCAGAAACCGCTTCTTTTTATGAAGCAGAATACATTGATGGAATTTATATGAGTAAATACCAGCCATCCACTAGGACAACCTATTATCAAAAAGCCAGGTTTTTTCGAAAAAGCGAAACCAATGAATTTGCTTATTGTATTGAACCATTTCAAATGTTTCAAAAAAACAATGACTATGAATCAGTTAATACCCCATATAATTTAACAGAAGAACAAAAAGAAAAAATCATGAAGGTAGCCAGATATGGTTACGGATACCAAAATCATACAGATGTAAAATGGTATGCCATCACCCAATTTATGATTTGGCAAATTGCCGATCCATCTGGCGATTATTTTTTTACAGACTATAGTAATGGAAATCGAATTTATCCCTATAACAATGAAATAGAGGAAATCAATCAATTAGTAAATATTCCCACCACAGTTCCAGAAGAATTGTTAAAAGAATACTATGTAGTGGAAAACAAACCACTTTTAATTGAAATTCAGAATAATTCCTTAATCGGATATCAATCACTAAGTGAAGAATTATCCATTGGAGAGAACACACTATTAATAGCTCCCTTAAAAAAAGGAGAATATGAATTCACAATTCAAAAAACCGACAATAATATGGATACTCCACTAGTTTTTTATCAATCCAATAATAGTCAAAACTTAATGAAGATGGGGTATCAAGAAAAAATAGAAGTCTCTTTAAAAGTAAAATCGATTCCAACCAAAATTGAAATCTACAAGATTGATCAGGATACAAAATCAATAGAAGCAAGTGGAGAAGCCTCTCTTAATCATGCGATTATTGGTTTATATAATGAAGAAAAAGAAATCATAGACGATACAGAAATCATAGATAATACTGCAAAATGGATAAACCTACCATTTGGAACCTATTATTTAAAGGAATTAGAGCCAGGAGAAGGGTACACTCAAAACACAACTGAATATAAAATTGAAATATCAGAAAGGAATCCTATTATTCAACAGGTAATAGAAAACGAAGCAATCAAAAAAAGAATCACAATAGAAAAAGAATACGGAACCGAAAACGACTGGGAAAAAGAGCCAAACATATCATTTGATATTTATCAAAGAGAAAAACAAGTTCAAACCATCACAACTGACAATAATGGAAAAGCAGAAATTACCCTTCCTTATGGAACTTACACAATTATTCAAAAAAACACAACAGAAGGATACGAAAAAGCAGACCCAATTGTAATAGAAATAACAGATGAAGAATCAGAAGAGTTTCATTTATATGATCTATTAATTCCTGTTCCAAATACCCACACCAACATACTATCTTGGATAATATCAATAATATGGACTATATTCATCTTATAAAAAAAGGATTCTTAATAGGACTATTGGTTAGTTTATTTATGGTCTGCTCAACAAACCCAATAGAACGACCAACCTTTCATATCTCAAAAGAAAAAGACAGTCCGATTGGAAAAATAACAATCCCAAAAATAGAGTTAGAAGAATACTTCTACCAACAAGATAGTCAAGAAAACACAATTGAGAAACACGTAAGCATTTTAGGTGAATCCATATTACCAAATGAAGAAAATAGTATATTGATACTAGCTGCCCACTCAGGAACAGGCCCAATCGCATATTTTGAACGACTAGACGAATTAACAATCGGAGACTCCATAACAATTAACTATCAAGGAATAGACTATATCTATCAAGTAAAAGAAATATGGGAAGAAGAAAAAAATGGCTATATTCATCTAAAAAAAGAATTAGAAAATCAACTAATTTTAACTACTTGCAGTCCTAGTAAAAATAATAAACAACTCATTATTAATTGCATCAAAAAAGAGTCTACATAGACTCTTTTAATAATTCTAAAGCTTTTTGAAGAATAACATCCGATTCATAAGAAGGATTTTTATAATAATCATCCGTCTGAGAAATAATAACATCTGGTATTACACCCCTACCTGCAAGCCATTCTCCTTTAGAAGTTAACCATTTTTGCGTCGTATACTTAATACTAGTTCCACCTGTTAATTTTTGTGTTTTTTGAACAGTCCCTTTCCCATAAGAAGAATAACCTACAATAATAGCATTTTTATAATTTTCTTGAAAACAAGAAGCAAATATTTCTGCCGCCGAAGCACTACTAGAATCAATTAAAACGGCAATAGGATACTCCCTTTTTTCTTTTGAAGAAGAATATATTTTTTGATTTCGATCTTTAGACTCTATTTGATATAAAACCGTTTTCTTAGGAAAAAACATACTTAATATTTCCCTTGTTTGTAATAGATGCCCACCAGGATTACCACGAACATCTAAAATCAAAGCATCTATATTTTTCTTCTCAAGACTCTTCAATTCTTTTTCAAATTGAGAAGTAGTATTTGTAGAAAAGGACTGAATCGAAATATAACCAATAGTAGAATCTTCTTCAAAAATAGTAGAAGTAACACTTTGTAATTCAACCGTTCCACGGATAACTTCAAAAGTTTTTTCCGTGTCATTTCTAAGAACCGTAATAGAAACCTTTGCTCCATCTTCCCCACGAATAAGAGGAGTTAAATCCGCTCCAGAAAAATCTTTAACATCTTGCCCATCTACTTTAGTAATAAGATCATCTACCATAAGTCCAGCTTTAGAAGCGGGACTATTCTCCATAATTTCAATAATACGATTATAAGGACTTTCAAATTGAATAACAACTCCAATTCCCACAAAAGAACCATCAACCGTATCCATAAAACTAGAAGTACTATGCTCATCCATATAAACAGAATATGGATCGTGTAAAGATTCAACCATTCCCTTAATAGCCGCATCTTTTAACTCATTCGAATCCACATCATCATAGTAATTATGAATAATATCATGATAAGTCTGAACAATTTCTTTCGTATTTTCGTTCATTAATATAGTAGAAAAGGCATCTTTTCGAAAAGTCAAAAGATATCCAATCACAATACCAAATAAAATAGAAATCAAAATAATAATAATTACTTCTATAATGGAAAATGAATTCTTAGAAGATTTATCAACAAATAAATCTTTTTTCATATGATTCCACACTTGTTTGATACTCTTTTTCTTTTTCTTTTTCCCTCTCATAAGAATCATCCTCCTAACTATAATAATAACATAAACAAAAAAAAAAGACACCAAAATGTCTTTTTATTTTAAATAAGAGGTAATAGCTTCTTCACCCTCCAAGTAACGAATTACTTGGCCATTTTGAATATGCATTAAAGTTGGACCATGAACAAGAATTTCAGACTCAGTCGTTGGATTCATATTAGCTTCTCCATCCGTCAAATAATTCTTGTTAAATCCACTACTCATATCAACAACATATAATGGGAATCCATCTTCCTTAGATTGATAATTATAAACAACACTCTCATAAGTAGAAGAAGTCTCTTCGTCTCCTGTTTCAAAGAATATAACAAGATATTCTGAGTCACTCATAGATAAACTTCTACCCAAAATAATGCTATTAGGAATAACGGTCTCACTACTTTCATTAGATGAATTATCATTTGTCTGTGTATCTTCACTATTTTTACTAGTAATATACAAAGTTAAGAAATAGAAAACCAATAAAAATACTGCTACCGCAATGACAGTGAATAGTACTTTTGTTGAGTTAACAGAAGATACAGATATTTCCTCTTTTTTAGTACGTTTTCTTGTATTAGAACGTTTTGCCATTTCAAATCACCTACAGTGATTATAACACAAACAAAGATGATAAGTCTATTATTTCATAGAAACAATTCCCGAAATAGATTGAGCAACTTCCATCATCTCATCTTGACTCATCACATCACTCACAATGTAAAATTCAACACCGCCACTTGTCCAAGATAAAGAGTTATCTGTCACTACACCCATAGTATCCATTAATAAACATGGTTCGCCACTAGAAGGAATAATAGTAAAATCATGAAAAACATCCGCCGTTTCTTCTACCAATAAGAAAGATTTTTCCCCATCATAATTCATCAATACCCTTTCCCCATTTTCTTTTGCTATTTTTTCTTCGGATACTAACTTAGTACCATCTGGAATGTATAGAGGATAGATAATATCTTCCAAATTACTAACTTCTTGGAAGGTTTCATCAGAACGATTTTGCATAATCGATTGAACATCAAAATCTTCTTCCGATAAACTTGGAGAATAATCAATTTTCTCATAAATCATAGTCATAGCTTCTACTCCATCATCATCGTATACAATTACCTTTTCTGGCTTACCTTTCTTTGAGAGAATAATTTTTTGTCTGACCAATTTATGATTATTAGAATAATGAACATTCGTCATAAACACATAAGAATCCTCTTTTTCTGTGAATTCACGATCTTCCTCACTTCCCAAATCTCTAGCCAAAGCATTTAAAAGATAAACTTGAGAATTTTGATAAGGCCAATCACTTTGAAAACGAAAACTCTTATTTAAAGAAGGGGTTAAGACATAAACACCATCTGAATTCTTAACAATAACTTGAGAATGTTGATTAGCTAAATTTGTTAGAACTACTTTGTAATTGTCTTTCCAATTGGAAACATCTACCTGATATTCATATACTTCATCATTATTGCGAACCGTTAGTTTTCCTGCCGATACATATCCATCACTAGATTCTATCTTTTGAATAAATTCTTTTACTATATCTTTTTGACTCATTTTCCCACACCCTGACACCAAAAAGCATGTTAAAACTACTAAGAATAATATTTTTTTCATAATACACTCCTTTTCATTTAAATATATGAGTCTAAAAAAAGAATAGTACAAAAAAAGTAGAGTCTCCTCTACTTTATTTCTCCGTAATACGAACTTTAATCTTCTTAGTCTTAGAAGCATAATTCAATTTCAAATCAGTACCAGTTACTTGAACTTCCACTTCATATTCACCAACACCATAATTCTTAAGATCAACAAAAGCCGTAATATCAGATGCTGTAATATTGTTAATAGCTTCTTCACTACCCTTAACAACAACTGTTACTTGTCTATCTTCCAAAGATAAAGCCTGTACTTTCAAATTACTATCCAAGTTTTCGGTACGAACCGAAATATTTTCAAATTCTTTACTAGATGAATTATCAATGGTAACTTTTACCGTCATAGTCTTAGAACTCAACTCTGTAATACCTTTAGGCTTTTTCAAAGTAACATTATACTCTTTATCTTTTTCCAATCCCTTAACATCAATTTCTACTTCTAATTGTTCAATCGTATCAATTGCCTCTTGTGAACCATAGACCGTTATCTTAGATAAACTTGCTTCCATGGATTTGATAGATTTACCAAATGCTAAATTACCAGTAGGTACCACCTTAACAGGTATTTCCTTACTTGGAGAAATAATCGTAACATTAGCAGCAACCGTTTTAGGAACAATTTCTACATCTAGTATCTTACCATTATTATCATAAGCAACAAGTGGAATATCTTTTACTAAAATGACATCCGTTCTTGGATTTGGAATATTCTTAACATCCAATAATGCCTTAACAGAAGCAACTTGATCCAACTTATATTGAGCACCTTTAACAATGACATCACTACGGTCAATATCCACATTACTAATATATAATTTCGTATCCAAACTATCTTGATGCAAGATATCATAAGTAAGAGAACGGTTCTCACTAACTTTCTCATAAATAGTAACCGTTACTTGAGAAGGATCCAATTTATAATCCAATGATTTTAAACGTTGCGTATACTTTAACGTAACTTTATGATTACCAGGTTTTAATCCTGTTAAATCCACACTTACTCCTTTAGAAGGAGATTGCTTAGCTAAGAAAATATGTCTTCTTTGACCAATCAAAGTAATATCAACTGTATTAGGTAAGCCTTCAACAACATACAATTCTTCATTATATACAGCCGTAACCGGTTGATTATATAAAATTTCCGCATACTGGTCTATCATAACATTCGATTCTTGATCAATTACAATAAACACTCCAAATGCTAGCAATAAACTAAAGATTAGTAAAGTAGACTTACGACTTGAAATTCGATCAAATCCCTTAAAGAAATTCTTGCCTATTTCCATTAACTTCAAAATCAATTTAGTAATAGGAGTAATTAACCATTTATCGAAAAATAACCCAATATGACGAAATAATCTAATAAACATTCTACCTATCTTCTTCATATATCTCTTCCTCGTTTATTTCTTCTTCCTCATCATAGTCCGCATCTTGTTTTGGTTTTAACTCATCAATTAACATCATACGAACATCATCAAGAGTTAAATTATATAGCATTTCTCCTTTAAGAGCGATAGATACACGTCCTGTTTCTTCTGAAACAACAATACAAATGGCATCCGTCTCTTCCGCAAGACCAAGAGCCGCTCTATGGCGAGTTCCTAAGCGTCGATTCAATTTCGAACTATTACTAGTTGGGAAAACAGCCCCTGCACAAGTAATACGATCTCCTTGAATAATAACACCACCGTCATGAAGTGGATTTCCTTCATAGAAAATAGCAATTAATAAATCACTGGATAAATCAGCATATAATTTCTTAGCTTTATCAATATAATTTCCTAAACTAATATCTCTTTCAATTACAATTAATGCCCCAATTCTTTCTTTTCTAAGATAGTCAATAGCATTAATCATTTCATAAACCATATGCTCCCTTTCATCTACGGTAAGAACTTTATGTCTACCTAATAATTGACTTCTTCCCAATTGTTCCAAAATAGTACGAATCTCTGGTTGGAAAATAACGATTAAAGCAACAGGTCCCCATTGAATAATATAATCCAATAAATATCCAACTGTAATAAATCCAAAAATATCACTAATTAATTTTAAAACAATAACAAAAGCCACACCTTTAAAAATTAAAGATAGCTTAACATTATTTCTAATATTTTTAAGCATATAATAAAAGATTAACCATACTAATGAAATATCGACAATCTTTCGAATCACATTTAACACATCTGATAATGTTATTAACATCACATCATCTCCTCAATACATAATAGTATATAAAAAAGATAAATTTTAGTAAAGCCTTACTCCACTAATATCACTTTTTTATACCCCATGATTATTCTAATCATACCATTTTATGAAGGTTTTCGCAACCGTCTATCCAAAGAAAAAAGAACTTATTTCTTCCTAATAAGTTCTTCCATACAAAGCATCTTTTGCTTTCGATTTAACATATTGATTAGTATTATGAGGATCCATAATTCGGTTTTCCTTTACTTTTTCCAAAGCTACAAAATCAACGGTTTTACTATCTTTATCCGTTGCAGTCAATCGCATTTTCAAACGATCTCCTACATAATAAGAATCAAATCCATCCAATGATAACAACGTAAAGGTTTCAGGATTATAGGCATACTTACCAGGAAGGCTTTTGGTACGAATTCTTCCTTCCAAAAGATTATCTAATTGAATCGTAATTCCATTATTACCTAGAGAAATAATAGTACCTTCAAATTCTTGGCCAACAAAAGATTGAAGATATACTGCTGTATCCATATAATGAACATTTTTTTCAACCTGTTCTTCCACCTTCTCCATCTTAGAAGCTTGAGACGCAAATTCTTGAACTTTTACTTTCCACTTTTTAATGGCAGTTTGTTTCTTATTTGGATCTTTTTCAAAATAACAATCATCAATAATACGACTAATCGTATCATCGGCCAAACGACGAATTGGAGAAGTAAAATGAAGATAAATCTCAAATCCCGTTCCATAATGACCAATATTATTAGGACTATATCCAGCATGAGACAAACAGCGGATTAAGTTCGTCATAAGCATAGTTTGTAAATGACCTGTTTTAGAAACATGATCTGCAAGTTCTTGCAATAAATGTTTATCCGAACAAATATCTTCTGCACTAGCATCAAAAGGATATCCAACAGCTTCTAATAATCGTAAAAATTCTGTTAAGCGATCGATATTAGGAACATCATGTACTCGGTAAACACAAGGAATTCCATTTTCCGTTAAAATTTCACCTACGTTAACATTTGCCGCAAGCATAAACTCTTCGATTAAATTTTCAGAAACATCTTGAACACGATGTTTTACCCCAATAGCCTTCCCATCTTCATCATACAAGAATTTAATTTCAGGTCGATTAAATTCAATCGCACCATTATTAATACGTCTTTTACGAAGTTTTTTAGAAAGTTGAGCCATTGCCTTCAAAGTTCCTTCATAAGGCTCATATTGAGCAGGAACTTCTCCAGTCTTTAATATTTGATTGACGCAATCATAAGTCATCCCTTTAGAAGAACGAATCACACTAGGAACCAAAGATCGACTAACAACATTTCCGTAGGAATCATATTCAATTAGAATAGATTTCGTAAGACGATCCACTCCATCGTTTAAAGAACAAATTCCATTACTTAATTTTCTAGGAAGTTGAGGTTCAACACATCCTCCAAAATAATAACTAGTTCCTTTACGAAATGCATCCTTATGAATTGGAGAATTCGTAGGAACATAATGTGGAGTATCCGCAATATGAACTCCTAATAATACATTCCCATTTGGTAATAATTGATAGGAAATACAATCATCTTTATCTTTTGTATCAGCCCCATCAATAGAAAAAATTTCCCAAGATGTAAAATCATAACGACCTACTTTTTCTTCCTCTGATACAGACATAGGAATAGTATCTAATTGTTTCAGACTTTCTTCACTGAAGCCCTCTGGCATACCACATTTAAATGCTTCTAATAAAGCATCTTCATGTGGATCATCTTTATGCTTAAATTCACGAACTATTTTTCCAATATAAAAATTATCACTTCTTTGATCTACTAAAGAAACAGAAACAATATCTCCTTCGATATATTGCCCTTCTAAAGCAATGGTCAACCCTTGTTTTTTCTTATCCAAAGGTCTAACGAAGAAGCTATTTCCAACACGAACAACTTCTCCCGTAATATTTTCAACGTTTCGATCCAAAATACGTTCTACTCGAGCACTAGAGCCATTACGATGAATATCCACTAAAACATAATCTCCATCAATAGCTCCTGCTCCATCTTCTTTCGAAACAGTATATTTTTCCTCTTTAACAATTTGTTTTCCTTCACGATTTGTATAAGATATTAAAGAAACAACAACTCCATCTCCCAAACGATTCCCATGAAATCTTCCCTTTCGAAAAGACGTCTTCAATAAAGAAGTAAAACGATTACTAGGAGTACGGTAATATTCTAATTTTTCTACTCCACGAAAAACAATTTCCTCTATTTCTTGTTTATCCTCTTCACTCATTTGATAACTAGAATCTTCTTTTTGAATTAGTTGTTCTACTCTTTGAAATAACTTTTCCATTTCAATCGGTTTTTTTTCTTTTTTAAATACAAAATCTACATATTGTTTCATAGTTGTTCCCCCACGCCTAATAATTTACCATAAAAAAGTACAAAAAAAAAGACTTTTAGTCTCTTTTATAATCTAAATGGGCCATTAAAATACCAATATTTACTAATCCACAAATACCTACAATCGTATAAATAGCCTTAGTAAAAAAGGTAGCGACTCCAAAAATAGAAGCAACTAAGTCGAAATCTAATAATCCAATGAGTCCCCAATTGATAGCTCCCACAATCGTGATAACTAATAATATTTTTTGAGTTATTTCCATAATTATTAACCTCCTATCAATAGGATAACCATTTTTTTCAATCTTATTACAAAAAAAAGAGTTAGATTCTAACTCTTATTGAACACGTCTTACAGAAACGATATAAGTTCCACTACCCCATCGCCAGCCATCAACATCACTTAATATAACTCCTTGACTAGGATTAGCAGCATGAATCATTTGACCATTTCCTACATATAAAGCAGAATGAGAGACTCCCCAATCATTTCCCCATAATAAGATATCACCAGGTACAGCACTTTCATAACTAACCGGAACTCCTTCATAAAGTTGCCCCCAAGTACTTCCACTTAAATATATGCCAAATTGGGAATATAAATAGTGAACAAATCCACTACAATCAAATGCATAAGGACCTTTTCCATTATAAGCATAAGGATACCCTAAATAGGCATAAGCAAGCGATACAACATCACCGGCAGCAGGAATAGGAGCTGCATTAGAATAAACACGATTATACGTATATTTTCTCTCTTCTACCACCAATGTAAAAATAGCAATAGACAAATTCCCATGACTGTCTTTTGCATGAACAGATACTTCATGAGAACCAACATTATCAATTTCATCTGGATTATATCCAAAATTATAATATAACACACTATTTTCATCTACATCGTTGGAATAGTAGATTTCACCATCAATAGCATCCGTAACACTTTCAACATTCCAAGTAAGATCGTAATCATCCCCTTGTGTTATCGTCACTGTTTCCTCTTTAATTTGAATAACAGGTGCCACTGTATCAACAACAGATACCACAATAGGAACATCTTTTACAACATTGTCTTTTTTTACTTTCAAGATTACTTCATAATCTCCAACAACATTGGTATTAATCTTTTCATTCTTTATGGATACGATTTCCCCTTCAACCTTTTTGATTAAGTTGTTGATATCATAATTAGCACTTCCATATTCCACAACAGTACTTTTTTTCGTAACAACTTTAATACTATTGTAGGTGAAATGATTTCGATAAGCCAAACAACAAAATACAATTAAAACTACGAGAATCATCAAAGATAAAATTCTTATCTTCGAGGGTCCATCAATCGATTTCATAAATAATATCCTCCCTGAATGCCGATTATTGTACCATATCTAATAGAAAAAGTCAAAATCGGGTACTTTTATCATACCCAAAAAAGATATTTTTATACTCTTTTAGATAGTTCCACAACTTTTCTCCAAAGCAGAGGTCCAACAATTCCATTTACATCAAAGTCATTATCTTGCTGCAATTTTTTAACAGATTTTTCCGTCAAATCATCAAAAATTCCATTCACTCGAACTCCCGGAATCGAATGATCGAATCGACAAATGGCAAGCAAAAATCTTTGAAATCGTCTCACATCTTTTCCCTTACTTCCCTTCATTAAAAAATAGTCTGGATATAATTCATCTATAAAAGATGAATTTTCGGATTGAATATTAGAAAGAATAGATTGATATACGTTTTTTAAAACGTTCCAATCTTGATAGGTAAACACTCCTGTAACAGGAAGATTATATTTTTTTTGAAAAGCCTTTACCATAGTAATAGAATTATTTCCATAAATAGAATTCGTGGGAAGCCTTGGAATATCAGGATCCAAAAAAGCAATAGCATCTAAAAAGTAATGAATATATTCCACCTCAATACCTGTATCTCCATACTGTATTTCGTCCTCATATAAGAAAGTAGCTTCGCTTTCTGTCAATCCTTCAGAATACAAATCAGATAGTTTCTTAACACTCGTATATACATACTTAATCTTGTACCAAGTAGCTTTATTAACAGATCCTGTTACCGGTAAACTGAATATTTCTTGAAACTTTTTAACAGCCTCAACCGTCTCTTCATCATAAATACCAACCGTTGAGGAAATAGCCGGAATCGCTGGATAATTCTGACGAATTCTTTTTAAATCTCTTTGAATAGCCAGTACTGGATTACCTGCATTACCAAAACCGATAATATAGCCAGGATAACCTTCTTTGGCATCTCCAACAGGAGCATTATAGAATATAGATATATCGTTTCCATAATAGTATCTTAAGATAGATAAAACATCTTTTCCCTGATTAGCTAAAGAGACACTCCCCCATTGAGAAAGCCCATCGCAAGTCGTTTTTCTTCCATCACAATATTGAGTAAAATATGGCTGTATTTGATTTCCTTTTACAATATAATTATTAAAGATTTCTTCTACGATATTATTAATGTTTTCAAAAGTAGAACGATTATAAATAAAAGCTTGATCATACACAGGAGAAGAAGTAATATCAAAGTTATATCCTTTACTACGATACCATTCATTATAAATACGATTCATAGCAAAAGAAATAATACAATAGATATTCGCAATTAAACAACTTCTTGGCCATGTTGGATATAGCTCGCTAGAAGCCACATTAGAAACATATTCCGTAAAAGGAAGCGTAACATCTTGCACATTCTCATCTGGTTTTCCCAAATGAACCGTAATAGTGTTGGGTACAATGGGATACCTAACCGCCATAAGAGTCCCCCTTAATAAAATTAATATTTTGAACAACACAAATACCATCATACATAGAAACAACAAACTTTTTCGTTAAAGCATCACTACTAGCTTCAATAACATACAAAATAGAAGAAGGAGCAATCAAATTATTAGCATCCAACACCGGTGTAGGTAAAGAAATCGTCTGAATCATACCAGAGGCATCGGTTTTCCCTTGAAAAAAGATGACATCATAATTACCAATCTTTGTAGAAACCCGAATAGATAAACCGCCAACAGGCAAAGCTTCACTTGCTGCATAAGCTCTTATTTTTAAATTACCCGAACCCTGATTTTTTTGAATAAAATCCTGATATTCCCTCGAATTCAATAAAATAGGACTATCACTCATAACCCAATTCATAATTTATCCTCCTAAACTCGTAAAACTTGACCAACACTTAACGTGTTAGTAGTGAGAGCATTTTTATTTTTTAAAGATTCAACAGAGACCCCAAATTGTCTCGCAATCGAATACAAAGTATCCCCCTTTTTTACTACATAAGTATTACTAGACGGAATAAATAATTTCTGTCCAATCGATAAAAAACTAGTATTTAAATCATTATAATTCATTAAATCAGAAACCGTGATTCCATACTTTTTCGCAATCGAATATAAGCTGTCTCCCGGTTTAACCACATAAGAAGTAGAATTTAAACTATCTTCGGGAGAATATTCTTCTCCAAAGCACTCCTCCACTTCTCCTTCTTGAGAACGGATTTTAAGATTTTGACCTATTTTTAAATCATTCGATACCATTCCATTATCTTGCATAAGTATATCTACCGTTATTCCAAACTGGTTAGCAATCGAATACAAAGTATCCCCTTTTTTTACCGTGTAATTAATATATTGTGGAAGAAACATATCTTCTTCTTTCGTATAAATCTCTGGAATACGCAAAACTTGACCAATGCTTAAAGAAGGACTAGTTAGATAATTCAGATTTTGAATACTAGAAACACTAACTCCATATTTTTTCGCAATGGAATATAAAGTATCTCCCTTCTGAACCGTATAAAGAAAAAGATTATCAGGATTTATTCCCGAACGAGAAGGAATTTTTAATACTTGACCAATTTGTAAAGTATAAGCATTAACACCATTTAAACTAGCCAGTTCTGTAACCGATACTCCAAATTGATTACTAATTCCATATAAAGTATCCCCTTTTTTTACTACATATGTCTCATACAAAAAAATCACCTATAATACTATATGAAAACAAAAGAAAAAAATCCCAAACTATTGAGATTTTTTATGAGAATCATACTTTTCTAAAAAACTATGATAAATACCTTCTTCTTTTCGCCCTAAGATACAGTTCATATTTACATTATCCAAAGCCTTAAAAATATTATAATCTACATTTGGATTTATCTTTTGCAACTCCGCAATAAGTTTTTTTATCTCCAAACGTTTACTAGTTTGAACATCTTCATGAGAATTCTCTTCTGTAAAACGACAAGCACAATTAATAAACGTTAAATGATTGCTCTTTGACCAGGCAATAACATCCTTTTCCTTTACCAAATATAAAGGTCTAATTAACTCTAACCCTGGAAAGTTTTCACTAGGAAGCTTAGGCATCATCGTTTTTATTTCAGCCCCATAAAACATAGAAAGTAAAGTAGTTTCAATAACATCATCCAAATGATGTCCTAAAGCAATTTTATTACAGCCTAAATCTTGAGCTTTTTTATAAAGACATCCACGTCGCATTCTAGCACATAAATAGCAAGGACTACGATCAATAGAAGAAACAATTTCAAATATGTCACTTTCAAACATTTTCAAAGGAATATGAAGTCTCTTCGCATTATCCAAAATAAGTTCCTTATTTTTTTCGTTGTATCCAGGATTCATACAAACATAATGAGCTTCAAAAGATACTTTTCCGTGTCTTTGAATTTCTTGGATGCATTTAGCTAAAAGAAAAGAATCTTTCCCGCCACTAATACAAACCATAATTTTATCATTTTCCTGAATCAATTCATAATCAATGACCGCTTTAATAAATTTACTCCAAATATCTTTACGATACTTTTTTATAATACTGCGTTCAATCTCCTTATAATCGTCCATTTTTAAAACCTCCAATTATTCTTTATAAACGAAAGATTTTTTGTAAAATCTTACTATCAAACTTCTTTTCATCCGCATTATTCAAATCAACAGCGGAACTACGAAAAGATTCATACTCAAACAAATAAGATACATTATGACAAAACCATTCAAGTCGCATAGATTCAATACTTCGATCCCAATCACTAGGATGTTCTTTTTCATAAGAACATAATACTTCCAATATTTCATTTCGAGTGTCTCGATCCGTTATCTCATAGGAATGATATATTTTCATATTAGGATCAACAATACGAGATCTTTGATCCAATACAAGAATATCCCCTTCAGTTGGCTTTAATTGTAACAAAAAGTCCAAATCCCCTATATAAATATTACCATTACGATAAGATGCATATGCCAAATCATCATCCAATATCTCATAATGAGACTCATAAGAGTGATCATGAGTATAAGATAATAGAATAATAAAAGCCGCAATAGAAGCAAATTTTCGTTTCCACTTCTGTTTCATGATCCACCTCCTACAACAAATCTATTGGTTATTTTATCATATTTTATAAGATACGAAAAGAAAATTATTCTTTTTCATTCAAAAATGTTATAATAAAACTATAGGAGATAATACTATGAAAGAAGAAGAAAAAAATGCCAATCAAGACTCTATCTTCCAAACAATAATTACCTATTCTCTAAAAGGTTTTGCCTTCGGACTAGCCTTTGGTTGGACTGCCTTTAAAAGTTTTAAAATAGGGTTACTACATGGATTAGGCTTTGCAATTCTAATCGGGGGAATACAAGCCATTATTCAATGGAAAAACCAAAAAAAGAAAAATAAAAAAAACTACATATAGTAGTTTTTTTCTTTTAAAATGGTGCCGAAAGTAAGAATTGAACTTACCGCTGATCCTTACCAAGGATCTGTTTTACCACTAAACTATATCGGCATTTTGGTGGAACTGAGGAGAATCGAACTCCTGTCCGAAAATAGAGCTACATAAACCTCTACAAGCTTAGTTAACTAATTATATTCCTATTACTTCCAAGTAGTTAACGACCAAGAAATAATAGTAGTCTAACAATTCTTTTTACTTCCCAGACAAGAAGTAACTATAACCTATAAAATGAACCTCTTAAAAAACCCTAGGTGAGATTTAATAAGAAGCGCTGACCCGAATTATTATTAAAGGGCGTAAGCAACAGCTTGGTTTCCACCAAACATGTTAGCTACAGCATTTTTTAATTTATTTGCATTTATTTTTTTTTGCCCGTAACGTGGACATTCGACTTGCCATCTATGCTCAACCATTCCCGTCGAAACCAAATCAGCCCCATGTATAGACATTATATCATAAACACCTTCAAAAAGAAAGAAAAACCTTATTAGAAAACAAAAAAGAGATTCTTAATATCTCTTTAAATTCTTTTTAACTTCTCTTTGAATATCTCTCTCTTTCATAGTCTCACGTTTATCAAAAGTCTTCTTACCACGACATACTCCAAGCAAAATCTTAAATTTATTTTCCTTAAAATATCCCTTTAAAGGAACCAAAGTGAGTCCATTTACTTCAATGGCTTGTGCAATCTTTTTAATTTCTTTTTTATGAAGCAATAACTTACGACTACGAGTTTCCTCATGATTAAATAGATTACCCTCTTTATAAGCACCAATATACATATTTAGTAAATAAACTTCTCCATTACGAACAATGCCATAGCAATCTTTTAAATTACAATTTCCACTACGAATAGATTTTATTTCTGTCCCCGTAAGAACGATTCCAGCTTCATATTCTTCTTCCACAAAATAATCAAATTTTGCTTTTCGATTAATTATTTCCATAGAATCACTCCCAAGTAAGTCCCCAAGTTAAATTGGGATAACGTTCATTAACAATTTCTTTATATTTTTCATAATAAGTCAGATAATTACGAAGTTGACTATCGTTCAATTGCGGATAAGGAATAACACGAAAATCATGATTTACTCCACCACGTTTTACAGTAGCTGTATAAACAAGTTCCGCTTTTGGATCTACAATAGTATTCGTTACTGTATCATCCACATCAATATACTTCTTTAGAGTCACTTCAAAAGCTAAACCAGTAAAATTATCAATATCATCTTGATCACTAATAAAATTACCAAGAGAATATACGACAAAAGTTTTTCCCTCATTAATATATTCAACCGTTTGAATAACATGAGGATGAGCTCCAATAATTAAATCTACTCCTAAACTAGATAAATAATTAGCAATTTCTTCTTGTTTATAATCTACTCGAAAAGAATATTCTGTTCCCCAGTGCATCGCTACAATAACAAAATCTACTTTATCACGAACCAAAGCAATATCCGCTGCAGCTTTTTCATCACTATATTCATTATTCAAATATTCTTTTCCATAAGGAGTACGTAACCCATTATTCCAGATTGTATAAGATATAAAAGCATATTTAATATTATTAACTTCATAAATCTTAGAAATACTAGCAGTTCTTTCCTCTTCACTACTCCATTGACCAGACGCAGCTACATTAGGAAATTGTTTCCAATACTCAACCGATCTTAAAACACCATTTTCACCCATATCCATTGTATGATTAGTCGCTAGAGAAACAGTATTAAAACCAGCATCCAAGAAGGCATCTCCAACTTCTTGTGGAGAATTAAAACGTGGATAACTCGACAAACCTAAACTAGTTCCTCCTAAAACCGTTTCTTGATTATAATAAACAATATCATATTTAGAGGAAATAGGCTTAATATATTGAAGCATCGGTTTAAAGTCATAAGAGCCGTCTGGTTGTTTAGCATCATTATAAACACCCCAGTGAATTAAAGAATCCCCAACCATAAATACTCTCGCAATATATTGCTCTGGCTCCTTCACTTCTTCTTCTGGTTCTTCTACAACAGGTTTATGAAAAGAATCGCGGAAAAAATCCCATGATAATATTCCCAAAATAGCCGCAAAAATTACAATAATTACAATTCTACCAACTTTTGTGGTTCGAATACGAACTTTTCTCCTTCTTCTTTTCATACTACAATACCTCTACTTCAATTTCTTTATAACTTCAAAATCAATTGTACGATCTTCTTTAGAAGCACGAACAACTTTGACTAGAACACTTTCTCCAATAGAATATTTTACATTACTTCTTTCCCCTGTCAAGGTCATTCTTTCTTCATCGAAATGGAAAAAGTCTTTCATTTCACGAATAGGAACCAATCCCTCAATCAAGTTAGGAAGTTCTACAAACATTCCAAAACTAGTAATAGAAGAAATCATACCTTCAAATTCTTCTCCAATATGTTTCTCCATATATTCCGCCATCTTCATATCATCCACTTCACGCTCACAGTCTACACTAGCCCTCTCACGTTCAGAAGAATGTTCGGCAATATATACCAATTTTTCTTCCCATTTACGAATCGTTTGCATATCAATCTTACCATCAAACAAATACGTATGTAAAAGTCGATGAACCGTTGTATCAGGATAACGACGAATCGGAGAAGTAAAATGTGTATAACAAGTACTTGCCAAACCATAATGGCCTAAATTTTCCGGACGATAAACCGCTTTTTGCATACTTCTTAGTAACAAAGAAGACAATATCTTATACTCTGGCTTATCCTCCAATTGAGCCAATATCTTTTGAATAGTAGTTGGTTTCGTATCTTTTATATTACCCGTAATAGTATATCCTAAACTACTTACAAAAGATAAGAAACTGCGAATCTTTTCTTCTTTTGGATATTCATGAACACGATAAATAAAAGGTAAATTCATAAAATATATATGAGTAGCAACACATTCATTAGCTGCAATCATAAAATCTTCA
Source organism: uncultured Caryophanales bacterium (assembly GCA_946539445.1). Lineage (GTDB taxonomy): Bacteria > Bacillota_I > Bacilli_A > RF39 > UBA660 > UBA3789. Next base: position 12,275 of record CAMNHK010000010.1, on the reverse strand, counting down.
ATTAACTTTTCTCCGGCACCACGATCACGTAATACAACATCGGTAGGAACGCCAGCATCATCTACCAATATTTTTGCTTCATCCACATTAAAATCAATATAACCACGTTGAACTTTTGCTTTTCTTAGAATTCCTGCTAAATGATTCATTAAACGCAAATCTTCTGCAAACTCTTCATATCCTTCTGGAACCTCATTCTTTTCCAAAATAGAATTAACTTTTTTATAAGTCATTTGAATTCTAGAACGAATGACACTTGGAAAGATTTCATAACGAATTTGTTTTCCATTCTCATCAAATTCCATGACACAAGAAACAGCCAAACGATCAACATTAGGATTTAAAGAACAAATACCATTGGATAATTCATGAGGAAGCATAGGAATAACACGGTCTACTAAGTAGACACTAGTTCCTCTCTCCATAGCCTCATTATCCAAAGGAGTTCCCTCTCTTACATAATAACTAACATCCGCAATATGAACTCCTAATTCATAATTACCTCCCGGTAATCTCTTAATCGATATCGCATCATCAATATCTTTGGTATCATCTCCATCGATCGTAAAAATAGTCTCTTCTCGCAAATCCTTACGACCAGGTAAATCATCCGGATATACTTGATTCGGAATATGAGATACTTCTTCTTTTACATCATCTGGAAAATCAACATTAAAATTATACTTATAAATAATGGATAAAATATCAACACCAGGATCATTAATATGGCCAATGATTTCAACAACTTTTCCTTCATAACGACCAATATTATTGACTTTTTTTGTAAGTTCCACTACTACCTTATGCCCATCAACAGCATTCATAGTTTTATCTTTTGGAATTTCAATATCTAGTTTAATTTTAGAATCATCTAAAGTAATATGACCTTCCCCATTTTTATCAAAATGAATAACTCCGATGTATTTTTGAAGTTTTCTTTCAATAATTCGAAGAACTCTACCCTCAATACGATCCAAATGCATTTTACTAGTAATTTCTACTAAAACGACATCATCATGAATCGCTCCATTCATATGATCCGATGATACATAAATATCATCTTCCATACCATCCACTTCAACGAATCCAAAGCCTTTTTTATTAGCTCTCATGATACCTTTACATAAATGACTTTTCTCAAGCATCATATATTTATCCTTATTTGAATGATAAATAATAACTTCATCTTCTAATTTACGAAGCTCCTCATTTAATTTTTTTAAATCTTCAACACTCTCTATTCCCAAAGCTTTTTGAAGTTCATAAATATCAATAGCACTATCAGCATTTTCCAAAATATTGATTATATTATCTCTCACGGTATCACCTTCTAGTATATATTATACTGTATTTTTTTTCATATAACTAGTGTTTTCCAAAAGAAAAAGGACCGAAGTCCTTTTAAATAAACATAGATACTAAACAAAGAACAAAGAAAGCAAGTCCAAGTAAAGCCGTAATACGAGTAATTACTAGTTCAGAACCTCTCTCTTTACGATTAGCAAATAATTCACTTTGACCCCCAGAAATAATTTGAGGACCACCATCAGCTTTTACGCTTTGTAATAGAACCATAATAATTAATAATATGGATACGATTAATACTGCTGTTTCCATAGAATCCCTCCATTAATGACAATTAGTATTCTAGCATACTAAATGAAAAAAAGCAATAAAAAGGCAATTAAATAAGGTTTTCCAAAAGGATTTCTCTTTTCTCCATCGTTTTTCGATCTTTATATTCAATTTTTCCTTCATCAATATTTTTACCAACAATATAAACATATGGTATACCAATTAATTCCATATCTTTAAATTTTACCCCAGCGGATACCAAGCGATCATCGAACAAAACATCTTTTCCCTGGCTTTGGAAAGATTCATATAGATCATTTGCCACCTTCATTTGATGTTCATCTTTGGCATTTACAACAACGATCGCGCAATCATAAGGCGCAATCGCTTCTGGAAAAATAATTCCATTATCATCATGACTTTGTTCTACAATAGCTGATAGAATTCGAGCAATTCCAATTCCATAACATCCCATCACAACAGGCTTCAATTGATTATTTTCGTCTGTAAAATATAATCCCATAGATTCCGAATATTTGGTACCAAGCTTAAAAGTATTACCAACTTCAATACCATGTTTAAAAGTTAGTTTACCACCACATTTAGGGCAACAATCTTCTTCCGAAATAATTCGAATATCCGCCACTTTCTCATAATCAAAATCGATTATATTAACATTCTTATAGTGATAATCTGTTTGATTAGCTCCCACAATAAAATCCTTCATTCCTAAAATCTCTTGATCCATAATAATAGGAATTCCCAAATCAATAGGTCCTGCAAATCCAACTTTAGCACCAGTTATTTTCTCATCTTCCTCAAATGTTGCTAAAGATACATTTTTTGTATTAAAAAGCATTTGAATTTTTGTCTCATTCAACTCCCTATCGCCACGTACCATAAAGGCATAAAAAGAATCATCTACTCGGTAAATTAGCGTTTTGCATAAGTCTTTGGCAGAAAAACCATAGGTGGAAACCAATTCCTCAATCGTTCCACAGTTGGGAGTATGAAACAATTCCTTATGAGAAGTTTGAGACTTTGAACTACCATCAACTTTAGGGCATTCACAAATTTCAATATTAGTAGATAGACCACATTGATCACATAAAACCAAACGATCTTCCCCAATTTCCGTTATAGCCTGAAACTCTTCTGAAAGCAAACCTCCCATAGCGCCACTAGATGCCTTTACAACACAATAATCCAATCCAATGCGATCAAAGATTCTATGATAAGCGTCGAACATAATCTGATAAGATTGATTTAATCCTTCTATGTCTTTATCAAAAGAATAGGCATCTTTCATCACAAATTCACGGGTACGGATTAAACCATAACGACTTCTTGGTTCATCTCGATATTTATTAGCCATTTGATATAAATTAAGAGGCATATCTTTGTAAGATTTAATAACATCACGGCATACTTCCACAAATAATTCTTCATGAGTAGGTCCCAATACATAATCCCTGCCCACACGATCTTTAAGAGCAAACATATCATCCCCAAAAACATTTCTTCTACCACTATCTGCATAATAAGATTCTGGTAATAAAGAAGGCATAACAAGTTCTTGGGATCCAGCCTTATCCATTTCTTCTCGAACAATATTTTCAATTTTACGAAAAGTCTTTAAACCCAAAGGAAGAAAAGCATAAATTCCACTACCAATTTTCTTAATCATTCCCGAACGAACTAATAAGTTCGCACTAATAGATTCTTCATCCTTAGCATCTTCTTTCTTTGTATAAAAATAATGATTTGATAATTTCATAAATACCTCCAAAAAAGGATGATACCAAAGGAGTGCAATTGCACGGTACCATCCTTACTTTACTCTTTAAATAACGGCTCATCACCGGGAATAAGTCCTCCACGAAGATAGGATTTTTACAAGATACTATTAGGTTTCCACTATCCCCAACTCACTAAAAGAAGAGCTTATAAAACATTGGTCTTCATATAGATTTCATAAAACACCTATATTATAAAGGTTTTTAGTCGATGAAGCAAGATTAACGATTCAATTCTTCCTCAATACGAAGTAATTGATTATATTTACAAATACGATCAGTACGAGACATAGAACCAGTCTTAATTTGTCCTAAATCAAGACCAACAGCTAAATCTGCAATCGTTGTATCTTCTGTTTCACCAGAACGATGAGAAATAATAGTAGCATATCCATTTTTACGAGCCAATTCAATGGTTTCAAGAGTTTCTGTAATCGTTCCAATTTGATTAACTTTCAATAAAATAGCGTTTCCAGCATGATGATCAATTCCCATTTGAAGACATTTCTTGTTAGTAACAAACAAATCATCTCCAACCAATTGAATACGATCCCCAATTCTTTCAGTTATTTTAGTAAATCCATCCCAATCATTTTCATCAACAGGATCTTCAATAGAAATAATTGGATATTTATTAACTAATTCTTCATAGAAATCAATTAATTCATCGGTAGTAAGACTTCTTCCTTCTCCGACAAGTTCATATTTTCCATCTTTATAGAATTCAGAAGCAGCTACATCGATTCCCATACAAACATCTTTACCAGGTTCATAACCAGCACGTTTAATAGCTTCCATGATTAATTCAAATCCTTCACTATTAGATTGTAAATCAGGAGCAAATCCTCCTTCATCCCCAACACCAGTAGCTAGACCTTTTTCATTTAAAACTTTCTTTAAGTTATGGAATACTTCTGCTCCAACACGTACTCTTTCATGAATAGTATCTCTTTGTGGAATAATCATAAATTCTTGGAAGTCTAACTTATTATCTGCATGAGCACCACCATTAATGATATTCATCATTGGACGAGGAAGAGTCGTTCCATTTCCAATATAACGATACAAAGGTTTTCCTGCTTCAATAGCACTAGCTTTCATCGCAGCCATAGAAATACCTAAAATAGCATTGGCTCCAAATTTAGACTTTGTCTCGGTACCATCTAATTCAATCATCGCATAGTCTAAAGCTTTTTGATCTGCTGCGTCCATACCGATAACTAAGTCTCTTAATGGACCATTAACATTTTCAACCGCTTTTAAAACACCTTTTCCCATAAAACGTGATTTATCTCCATCACGAAGTTCTAAAGCTTCTCTTTCTCCAGTAGAAGCACCACTTGGTACAGCTGCTCTACCTAAGATTCCATTCTCTAAAATAACATCTACTTCAACAGTAGGATTTCCGCGTGAATCAATAATTTCACGTCCAATAACATCTTTTATTTTCATATTAACCTCCTAATACTAATTTATTATAACACTTTTATATCATGAAAAAAAGAAGTTTCCACTTCTTTTATGATTCTTGATCTAACAATTCAAAACTTCTCTGAATCAATGCATCATCTTTTGTATTAATAATAGTCAAATCACCATAAGTAGTTTTCTCTGTAAGCAAGTGATGACTCTCTAACTGTCTCTTTACTTCTTGACTAATTCCAACACATCCATCTAATAAATCGACATTGGGTACTACTTCCGCTATTTCTTTACGAATCAATGAATAATGAGTACAACCTAAAACAATCGAATCACACGTTTCTTTATAAGGAGCTAAAACTCTCTTTAAAACCGAAAGGATTTCTTCACGATTTCCTTGTTCTATAAGGCTAGCCAAATTTTCTCCAGAAACTAAATGAATTTTTTGATCTTCTCGATGATAATCTCGAACGAGTTCTTGAACTCTTTTAGACTTAGTAGTATAAGGAGTAGATAAAATAACCGTATCTTTTGAATGATGATCATAGGCCACTTTAATAGCTGGAACCGTTCCTACAAAAATAGTATTAGGATAAGCCTCACGCAATCTCTTCATACAAGCCGTTGTCGCTGTATTACAAGCAATCACAATAATCTTACACTTTTCTTTTAATAAAGTATCTACGATTTTAGAAGTTATTTCAAATAAAACATCATCATTTTTTTCTCCATAAGGAACATGAATACTATCTTCGTAAAATAAATAATCTTCATTCGGTAAAGTATTTCTTAATTCTTTTAAAACAGATAATCCACCAAGTCCAGAATCAAAAACCCCTATTTTCTCATTCATGACTTTCTTTTAACTCCTTTACTTTATCTTTAAACTCAGCCCCACGAACCTCACATTCTTTATACTGATCCCAGCTAGCACTAGCAGGGCTCAATAATACAACATCTCCCTCTTCCGCAAGACTTACTGCTTTATCAAATCCATCCACCAAATGTTCAAAAACATACACATCTTTATGAATAGATTTTGCATATTCGGCAACTCGCTCACGACATTGTCCAATCGCTATGATTGCTTTAACAGGATTCATATAAGGAGTTAATTCTTGAAAATCTTGTCCTCTTTCAAGACCTCCTAAAAATAATAGAATTGGCTTTTCAAAAGAAGATAAAGCAATTTGGCAACACTTAATATTGGTAGCTTCTGTATCGTTGTAATACTCAACTCCTTGAACCGTATCAACATATTCCAATCGATGCTCTACACCCTTAAAATGAGAAATTACATCTACAATAATGTCATTAGAAACGCCATATTCCTTTACTGCCATAATAGCCGCCATACAATTTTCCACATTATGGATTCCTTTAATCTTAATATCATCTTGAGACATAATCTTTTCATCATAATAATAGATATCTCGCCCAACTAAATGGCAACCATCAACCATCTCTTGACTAGAAAAGAACTTTTTCTGAGAAGGAACATGTTCCAACTCCTTCATTACATCTTCATTACTGTAATTCATAATAGCGATATCATCAGAAGATTGTTGATAAAACATGCGAGCTTTAACTTCTTTATAATGTTCATAAGTTTTCATAAAATCAATATGAGCTTCGCTAAAATTAGTAAGAACACCAACATGAGGATGAAAATCATGGAAGTTTTCCCCTTGTTGACAAGAACACTCAATCACAATAATATCATTCGGTTTAACCGAAGAAATAATACTAGACAAAGGATATCCAATATTACCAGCTAAATGAACTCGATCCCCGAAAGCTTTATGCATAATCTCATAAGTAATAGTGGTAGTAGTTGTTTTTCCATTCGTGCCGGTTATCCCAATAATAGAAACATCTTTTGGTAATAAACGATATGCCATTTCTACTTCATTAATTACCTCAATTCCTAACTCACGGGCTTTTAATACATATTTATGATCAATCGGAACCCCAGGATTTTTAATTAAATAATCGAAAGTTTCATCTAACAAATCATCTGGATGACTACCAAAAACCAAATGAACGCCTAAATTACGTAATTCTTCTACTTGAGAGGAATCCATCTTAGACTCTTCCTTAGAATCATTTAAATAAACTTCATTTCCTCTCTCCATTAAAACTTTCGCAGCTTGATACCCACTTCTCGCAAATCCTAAGATTAATATTTTATTGTTTTGAAACATAATATCACCATTATTAGTATACTATAATTAGACGTTTTTGACTATAAAAGATTGGTTTTAGGTTGAAAGACTAAAATTCAATATGATATAATAAAATGGATGATAGGAAGTGGGCACAGGAATATGAAAATTGTAAAATTAAATTCCTCACAATTTGATAAATTTGCATCAACACATCGCTATAGAAACTTTTATCAAAGTTCTATGTACGCAAGTGTCATGGCTAAATTTGGATATAAAGCTCAATTCTTAGGAATCGTAAATGATCAAAATAAATTAATTGGAGCTACTCTATTATTATATAAAGTCGTATTTATGGGTAATAAAGTAGCCTATGCTCCAAGAGGAATATTATTCAATTATGAAGATGTTGAGTCCATTGATGAATTAGTTGACAAACTAAAGAAAGTACTTGGAAAACAAGGATTCATGCTATTACGTATGGACCCATATGTACCAATAACAATCCGAGATGCAGAAGGAAACATAATGAACTTCAACAACAAAGGAAATGCTATTACCGATAATCTAAAAAATGCCGGTTTTGAGTATAAAGGAAAAACATTATACTTTGAAACAGAAAAACCACGTTGGGAAGCTTTAGTATTACTACAAAGAGATATTCGTGAAATATTTGCTAAATTGGACAAAAGAACCAGAAATAAAATACGAAAAGCAATGGCTAGTGGAATTGAAGTTGTAAAATCTCCAAATTTAAATATCAATAAACTATATAGTTTTATAGGAAAAAAAGAAAAAAAACCAATTTCTTATTACAAAGCAATATGTGATAAATTTGGAGATTCCGTAGAAATCTATTATGCAAAAATCAATACAGAAACATTCTTAATTAATAGTAGAAGAAGCTATGAAAAAGAAATGGAATACAATGATAGCTTAGCAGCCATCGTACAAAATACAACCATTGAAGACAAAGAAAGAGAATCTTATTTAAATAAAAAGATGGAATCTGATAAACTAATCACATCTTATAAAAATAGTTTGTTACGCGCAACAGACCTATTAAAAACAAACCCCGATGGTATTATTATTGCGGGAGCTATGATCATTAAATATGATAATGCTGCTTTCTTAATAACCGAAGGAGCCGATGAAGAATATAGTTATCTAAATCCAAATTATTTAATTAAATGGCAATTAATCACAGATTATAATAATCAAGGATTAAAATATTTAAACTTAAATGGAATAGTAGGAGACTTTGAAAACGAAAATGAATACAGTGGATTAAATGAATCAAAATTAGGTTTCAATGCTACTGTAACAGAGTATATAGGAGAATTTGATATCGTCTTAAATAACTTCTCATACAACTTATATAAGAAAATGAACAAGAAATAACTTGTTCTTTTTTTATAAAAAAAAACAAGAATAAATCTTGTTTCTAATGAGTCACAACAACTGTTGCAGTTACACTTCCAGACTTTACTACTAAATTATCAAAATGAATATCCCAAGTTGCCCCTAACAACGTAGAAGTCCCTTCTATAGATAAAGTTTGCGTCAGAAAAGCATATCCTATTGTTAAACTTGCAAGAAATAAGAATAAAAATAAAAATAAAAAGGAACGTTTTGGATTGTATCGTAGCTTTCTTTTCAAGTATTTCCACTTCATATAATCACCTATTTTAATATAATTTTATCAAATTAAAACAAAAAAACAACAGAAGCATCAAAAATAGAAATACTACTATAAGATTATTATTAAGTAAAACAAAAAAAGATCCTAAAAGGATCTTTATAAATCATTATTCAACGATTTCAGTTACTGAACCAGCACCTACAGTTCTTCCACCTTCACGGATAGAGAATTGAGTTCCTTGTTCAAGTGCGATTGAGTGAATTAATTCAACACTCATATCGATATTATCTCCAGGCATAACCATTTCAGTTCCTTCTGGTAAAGTGATAACACCAGTTACATCAGTAGTTCTGAAATAGAATTGTGGACGATAGTTGTTGAAGAATGGAGTATGACGTCCACCTTCTTCTTTACTTAAGATATAAACAGTAGCCTTAAATTTGTGATGTGGAGTAACAGTTCCAGGTTTAGCAAGAACTTGTCCTCTTTCAACTTCTTCACGAGCAATACCACGTAATAATACTCCAGCATTGTCTCCAGCTTCAGCATAATCTAATTGTTTACGGAACATTTCAATTCCAGTAACAACTGTCTTCTTAGTTGGTTTAATTCCAACGATTTCAACTTCATCGTTAAGTTTTAATGTACCACGTTCAACACGTCCAGTAACAACTGTACCACGTCCAGTGATTGTGAATACATCTTCGATACTCATTAAGAATGGTTTGTCGTTATCTCTTTCAGGAGTTGGGATCCATGTATCAACAGCATCCATTAATTCATCAATTTTTGGAGTCCATTCTGGATCACCTTCAAGAGCTTTTAAAGCAGAACCACGGATAATTGGAGTATTGTCTCCATCGAATCCGTATTCGTTTAATAAGTCACGAATTTCCATTTCTACTAAGTCTAATAATTCAGGATCATCTACCATATCGCATTTGTTCATGAATACTACCATTTTAGGTACTCCAACTTGACGAGCAAGTAAGATGTGTTCACGAGTTTGTGCCATAGGTCCATCAGTTGCAGCAATAACTAAGATTGCTCCATCCATTTGAGCAGCTCCAGTAATCATGTTTTTAACATAGTCAGCATGTCCTGGGCAGTCAACGTGAGCGTAGTGTCTCTTATCAGTACTATACTCAACGTGAGCAGTATTGATAGTAATACCACGTTCTCTTTCTTCTGGTGCTTTATCGATGTTAGCGAAATCAACAGCTTCATTTCCGTTTTTACCAGCTAAACATTTAGTAATAGCAGCAGTTAAAGTAGTTTTACCATGATCTACGTGTCCAATTGTACCAACGTTAACATGTGGTTTTGAACGATCAAATTTTTCTTTTGCCATAAAATAATTTCCTCCTTTTTTATTTACAACAAATATTTTATCGAATAATTGAAAATTTATCAACTATTTTGATACGGTTTTATTAATTTCCACTCTTTTTAATAATCTCATCTGCAATGTTTTTAGGAACTTCTTCATAATGATCAAAGAACATTACGAAAGTAGCTCTTCCTTGTGTATTACTACGTAAGTTTGTAGCATATCCAAACATTTCAGAAAGTGGAACCATAGCGCTTAATTTAATAGCGTTACCTTGAGCTTCTTGTCCAAGTGGTTTACCACGACGAGCAGTAAGATCTCCCATTACATTTCCGAAGTATTCTTCAGGAGTAGTAACATCAACCTTCATAATAGGCTCAAGTAATACTGGTTTACATTTATTTTTAGCTTCCTTTAATGCAAAGCTAGCTGCAATTTTGAAAGCCATTTCGTTAGAGTCTACATCATGGTAAGAACCATCAAATAATGTACACTTAACATCAATCATAGGATAACCTGCAAGTACACCTGTTTGTAAAGCTTCTTGTAATCCTTTATCTACTACTGGTATATATTCACGAGGAACAACACCACCAACGATTTGATCAACAAATTCGTATCCTTTATCTGGATTTGGCTCAAATTTAACCCAAACGTGTCCATATTGTCCACGACCACCAGATTGTTTAATATACTTACCTTCACAATCTCCTGCTTGTTTGATTGTTTCACGATAAGCAACTTGTGGAGCTCCAACATTAGCTTCAACATTGAACTCTCTTCTCATACGATCTACTAATACATCAAGGTGTAATTCACCCATACCAGCGATAACAGTTTGTCCTGTTTCATGATCAGTATGAACTTTAAATGTTGGGTCTTCTTCTGCTAATTTTTGTAATGCCAAAGCCATTTTATCTTGATCAGCTTTTGATTTTGGTTCAACAGCTAATTGAATAACTGGTTCTGGAACATGTAAGCTTTCCAAAATAATTGGTTTCTTTTCATCACAAAGAGTATCACCAGTTGTTGTATTTTTAAGTCCTACAGCAGCAGCAATATCTCCTGTGTATACATCACTAATTTCCTTACGGTTATTAGCATGCATTTGAAGAATACGACCAATTCTTTCTTTAGAATCTTTTGTTGAGTTTAATACATAAGAACCACTTGATAAGTGTCCTGAATAAACTCTGAAGAATGTTAAACGCCCAACAAATGGATCTGTCATAACCTTAAATGCTAAAGCAGCAAAAGGCTCATTATCATTTGGATGACGTTCAACTTCATTTCCATCTAAATCTGTTCCTTTAATAGAAGCAATATCTAATGGACTTGGCAAATAATCAATTACAGCATCTAGTAATGGTTTAATACCCATATTTCCTAAAGCAGTACCACACATAACTGGGAAGAATTCAGCAGCTAAACATCCATTACGAATTGCCTTTTTAATCATTTCAACGGTAACTTCTCCACCATCTAGATAAGTCATCATCATTTCATCATCATATTCAGCAACTGCATCAATTAATTCAGATCTTTTTTCTTCAACAATATCCTTCAAATTAGCAGGGATTTCAATTTCTTTTGCATTTTCAGCTTGTTGACCATCATATTGATAAGCTTTCATAGTAACTAAATCGATAGTACCATTGAAAGTATCTTCTGCTCCGATTGGCCATTCAATTGGTTTAGCATTAACTCCTAAACGATCTTTAATCGTTTTTAAAGTATATTCAAAATTAGCACCCATCTTGTCCATTTTATTTGCAAAAATGATTCTAGGAACTTTAAATTCTGATGCTTGTCTCCAAACAGTCTCTGTTTGAGGCTCAACACCAGCTTGTGCATCAAGAAGTGCTACAGCACCATCTAATACACGTAATGAACGTGAAACTTCAATAGTAAAGTCTACGTGTCCAGGAGTATCGATAATATTATAACGATATCCTTTCCAGTGAGCAGTAGTAGCAGCAGAAGTAATTGTAATACCACGTTCTTGCTCTTGCTCCATCCAGTCCATTTGAGATTCACCATCATGAGTTTCACCAATTTTATGAGTAACCCCCGTATGGAATAAGATTCTTTCGGTACAAGTAGTTTTACCTGCATCGATATGAGCCATAATTCCAAAGTTTCTTGTATTCTCTAAAGACGTATCTCTTGCCATACTTCAATTCCTTTCTACCATCTATAATGAGCGAAAGCCTTGTTAGCTTCAGCCATTCTATGGGTATCTTCACGTTTCTTAACTGCTGCACCTGTTCCGTTAGATGCATCAATAATTTCATTAGCTAAATTATCAGCCATTCCTTTTCCACCACGTTCACGAGAATATTTTG
>CAMNHK010000009.1 GCA_946539445.1 uncultured Caryophanales bacterium | reverse complement strand
CATAACTTGCTAAAGAAGTAATAAGTCCGATATTTGGTCCTTCTGGAGACTCAATTGGACAAATTCTACCATAGTGAGAAACATTAACGTCACGTACTTCTACACCAGCTCTATCTCTTGATAATCCACCTGGTCCTAAAGCAGATAAACGACGTTTATTAGTAAGTTCTGCGATTGGGTTAGTTTGATCCATGAACTGAGATAATTGAGAAGATCCAAAGAATTCTTTCATTGCAGCTGTAACTGGACGAATATTAATTAAAGTCTTAGGAGTAACTTCTTCCATCTCTTGGGTAGTCATTCTCTCACGAATAACTCTTTCCATTCTAGATACACCAATTCTAAATTGGTTTTGTAACAATTCTCCAACTTGACGAATACGTCTGTTTCCTAAATGATCGATTTCATCATAATTACCAACACCATGAAGTAAATTTAAATAATAAGAAACAGCAGCATAAACATCTGAAATGGTTAATCTCTTAATATCAATATTTTGATCATTTCCGATTACAACTAATTTCTTTTTCTTATCACTTGGATCACAAACTTTAACAATTTGTACTTTTCCAAAAGAATCTAACTCTTCATTAATCTTGGCATCTTCTACACCGAAACCAGCCTTTAAAGCTTCATTTAATTCATTAATATTAGCTTTTGTAATAACAGTTCCTTTTTCAAGAACAACTTTACCATCCATTGTAATATCTTCAGCAAGAGTTTGATTCAATAAACGATCATTAACATTTAATTTACGATTAAATTTATAACGTCCTACTTTTGATAAATCATAACGGAATTCATCAAAGAATCGTGTAATAATTTGGTTTTTAGAAGAATCTAAAGTAGCAGGCTCTCCTGGTCTTAATTTTTCGTAAATTTCAATTAAAGCTTCATCGGTATTTTTCGTAGAATCTTTTGCTATTGTATTCTTTAAATAGTCATCTTCTCCAAACAATTTAAGAATTTCATCATCACTAGACAATCCAAAAGCTCTAAGTAATGTAGTAATTGGAACTTTTCTAGTACGATCAATACGAACATACAAAACATCTCTCGCATCTACTTCAAACTCTAACCATGTACCACGATTTGGAATAATTTGATTTGTAATCAACTCTCTACCATTTTTATCAATTTCACGGTTAAAATAAACACTAGGAGAACGAACTAATTGCGAAACAATAACACGCTCAGCACCATTAATAACGAAAGTACCACTATCCGTCATAATAGGCATATCACCCATAAATATTTCTTGTTCTTTTACTTCTCCTGTTTCTCTATTAAATAAGCGAACTTCTACTCTTAAAGGTGCAGAATAAGTAGTTTCACGGTCTTTGCTTTCTTTAATAGAATATTTTGGTTCATCAAAATGATAATCTCCAAATTCAAGTGATAAAGTTCCAGAGAAATTTTCTACTGGAAATAAATCTTCAAATACTTCTTTGATACCTGTTTCAATAAACCAATTATAGGATTTTTTTTGAATTTCTAATAAGTCTTTTAACTCATAAGTATTTCGAATTCTAGAGAAATTACGTCTTTCTCTATGGTCACCACTTTTTACAATCTTATATGACACTAAATTTCACCCCACATACATTTTTTGAAAACAACAATTTATAGACATTCAACACACCAAATCGAATTCTATAAACTACATTTGAGAATAAAAAACCCTTTTTTCTTCTCAAGTACTTCAACAGTATACTGTTTTTGCAAGTCGACAATTAGCGATTTAGCACCTTGCTCTTTTCGAATAACCAGAAAAAGTTTTCCATCTTTTTCCAAATAATCTCGAGCATTCATCACTATATCATAGACTACTTTTTTACCAGCCCTAATAGGAGGATTGGTAACAATACACGAATATTTAGAATGGATATTTTGATAACAATTACTTTCAAATACAGTAATATTTTGACAGTGATTCTCTCTAACATTCATTTCAGTTAAATGAAGAGCTCTTAGATTCACATCTACCATATCAACTGTACATTCAAGCATTCGATTTAATACAATTCCAAATACTCCATAACCACAACCCATATCAAGAACTTTGCCTCCAACTTCTTCAAGCGGGATTGTTTCAAGAAGAAGTCTACTGCCAAAGTCCAAACCGTCCTTCGAAAATACACCATTATCAGTGTAAAAAATAAATTTTTTACCCAAAATAAAAGATTCTGTTTTCATCATCTTGCTGGGTAAGTCTACATTTTCAAAATATTGCCCCATTTTATCACCTAGAGAATAAAAAAAGAAGAAGAAAACATCGTAAAAACTACTTATTTTTCTTCCTTTCGAAACATATAATACAACAACAGACTTTTAAAGTCAACAATTTTTTTCTTTTTTTTCTCTATTTTTTCGTTAATGATTCAACAAAATCAGAACATTTGTGTAAATTTTCAAGTAATGCACGATCATGATCAAAATGACCAGAACAATTTCTAGTAAATAGATAAGCATTTTCCCCATTCCAATAAGGTCCATCACTATTACCAGTTTGGATAATGCCTAAATCAAGTTCTAACTTTCTTAAGGCATTTTCAAGTTTTAAAACTTCTGCTTTTAATTCAAAAGACAAAGCTTCCACTTCAGACTTATTCATACTACCACTCCTAACTAATCAATCAAACTAGAAATCTTTCTTTCTAATTCTGCAATACGGTTATCCAACATTTGAATTGGATAATTCTTAACATCTTCAGCATATTTTTCAGTGAGTGTATTTCTTAATTTTTCAGCACTCATAGCTTGCGATTTAGCTTTTTTAGCCCAACCACGAAATACCTCTGCACGAGTTCCTTTAACTAAACCCAAATTAACGGTACGATTTAAAAGTTCTTGAATTTTAATAAAAGAGCAACGAATTATTTCTAATTGTTCTTCCATGTCTTTTTCAACAGGATTTGCCTTTGCCTCATTAACAAATAATGAATTTTTATTAATAGAATGATTAACTTCTGTAGAAACAGGTCCTAAATTATATTTTCCCATAATCACTACCCCTTATTATCTAATATAGCTTAATTATAGCAAGAAACAAACCAAAAAACAAGATAAGAAGCCAAAAAAAATCACAAGTAATGAAAACCTTATGATTCAAAAAAATATAGATAAATTAACTTCAACCCATAAATATTTTTTTATAGCACTTAAAGGTCTGATAAACCTAAAAGTTGATGGTTTCGAGGAACTACCACTCTACCCGCTAAAGTAGAATTGCTTCCATTAACAACTTTGATAGCGTCGCTAATTCATAAAGTTTTCCTTCTTTATATAAGAATTGTAATTACAATAGCAATGATAAGATTTAGTACCAATCATTAGTTGTATAATCCATAATTCCAAATCTATTTATAATTTTAATTCTAATTTTTTTCGAATCAAAACCAAAATAGACTCTTCCTACATAAACTATACTCCTAATACGTACTCCCCTACTATTGATACTATCATTCTAATACATAAAGCCCATGATTGTCAATATTTTTTCACAAAAAAACTACCCATTAGGTAGCGAGTTTAAACAACCATTATATTCTTATTATCAGTAAAAATATAACGAATTGCACTTATCATTAGAGTTTTCTTTCTCCAAATAATTACAATCAGCATAGAGTCTAGCGATCGTTCACCCTACAGACTATGTTAAATTCCTTTTTATTGGTTTTAACTGCATAACGCATTTCTATGCTAATTAAATTATATCAAAATAAACAAACTTGTCAATAGAAAAAAAAGAAGTTAAATGTTATTTAACTTCTACAGTAGCTCCAGCTTCTTCAAGCTTAGCTTTGATTTCATCAGCTTCAGCAGTTGGGATATTTTCTTTAACAACACCGTTAGCATCAACGATATCTTTAGCTTCTTTTAATCCTAAACCAGTAATATCTTTAACAACTTTGATAACAGCAACTTTAGCAGCTCCAGCATCAGCGATTGATACAGTAACTGTACTTGGAGTATCATCAGCAGCAGCACCACCAGCAACTGGTGCAGCAACTGCTACAGCACTTGGATCAACTCCAAATTCTTCCTTCATTGCATCTACTAATTCTTTAATTTCTAATAAATTCATTTCTTTTAAACTACTGATAAAATCTTCTTTTGTTAATTTAGCCATTCTATTTTCCTCCTATATTTTTTTTATTAATATTTAATTATTGTTCTTTTTGTTGACTGTATAAGTCTAAGCAAATAGATAAGTCGCGAACAAGACCTATCATACCACCAGCAAGCATAGTAAGTAGTCCTTCTCTTGATGGTAATTTAGCATATTCAGCCAATTTAGCTTGATCTGCCTTTTCTCCATCTACAATCCCTACTTTTAAAACCAATGCTGGGTGTTCTTTAGCAAAATCAGATAAAATCTTAATTGGAGCAATTTGATCATCACTAAATGCAAATGCACTTGGTCCAGATAATGCCTCATTAAGATCAATACCTAAATCATTGAAAGCTCTAGCCATTAAAGTATTCTTATAAACCTTGTAATCTGCATTAGATTCTCTTAATTTAATACGTAATTCTTTAGCTTCACTATCCGTAATACCACGATAATCGAATAATACGATTGTCTTAGCATTACTAGCACGATCCTTTATTTCATCAATAATAATCTGCTTTTGATCTAAGATTGCCTTACTTGCCATAATACACCTCCTTCATTTATTTAGGGATGCCATAAAAAAGTTCCTTAACTAGACAGCAAAGGAACTTATTATACTTATCATATTAAGTCCTCGGTAGGATTTACTTATATACCTACTGTCTATGGCACCAATAAATTGTCTTTATTATAACTTATATATTTCTATTTGTCAAAATTATTTTCAACTTTGATTCCAGGACCCATAGTTGCAGAAATAGAAATATTCTTAATATAGTCACCTTTTACAGTGGCTGGTTTAATACGAATAATTTGTGAAATAAAGGCATCTAAATTAGCAAGTAAATCTTCTTCTGAGAAAGATGCTTTTCCAATTACACCATGTATATTTCCAAAAGTATCGGTTCTGTACTCAACACGTCCTGCTTTAACTTCTTCAACAGCTTTAGCAACATCCATAGTAACAGTACCAGTTTTTGGATTTGGCATTAAACCTTTTGGTCCTAATACTTTTCCTAATTTTCCTAATAAAGGCATCATGTCAGGAGTAGCAATCATAGTATCAAAATCGAACCAATTTTCTTTTTCGATTTTTTCTAACATATCAGTATCTCCTACAAAATCAGCTCCAGCATCACGTGCTTCTTGAGCTTTAGGTCCTCTAGCAATAACTAAAACTTTTTTAGTCTTACCAGTTCCTTTAGGAAGTACAATAGCACCTCTTAATTGTTGATCTGCTTTCTTAGTATCTAAGTTTAATCTAATAGCAACATCAACAGATCCATCAAAAGAACTAATAGAAGTTTCTTTAACTAATTTTACAGCTTCTTCTTTTGTATACAACTTTGTCTTATCAACTTTAGATAAAACTTCAGTATACTTTTTACTTCTCTTTCTCATTTTATTTCCTCCTTATGTGGTAAAGCGGATTTTTCCTTCCACTAGGTATAACCTGTAGAAAATAATAAAATTAATCTTTTATTTCAATACCCATATTTTTTGCAGTACCAGCAACAATCTTCATTGCTTCTTCAACATCATATGCATTTAAATCTGGTAATTTGATTTCAGCAATTTCTTTTAATGTTGCATTACTAATAGTTGCAACTGTTTGCTTAGAACCATTTGCAGATCCTTTTTGAACTTTAGCATATTTTTTTAACAAGAAACTTGTTGGTGGAGTTTTAACTACAAAATCAAAACTTCTGTCATCATAAATTGTAATTTCAACAGGTAAAATATCACCCATTTTATCACGAGTTGCTTCATTATATTTAGTACAGAAATCTTGTAAATTAATTCCTGCAGGTCCTAAAACTGTACCAACTGGTGGTGCAGGTGTAGCTTTTCCTGCAGCAATTTGTAATTTAATCTTTTTAACTACTTCTTGTGCCACGAAAAACACCTCCTATAATTTTTGTTTTCGCGAGTGGTCCAAATAGCTTGATTCCCGCTTTTATAAATGCAAACCATGCTTCCCACTAAATCTATATATATAAAAATAAATATAGCCACTAAATAATAACATAGAAATCTTGAAAATGCAAGATTCTTTATGCTTTTTCGATTTGAGAAAGTTCAACTTCAACCGAAGTTTCTTGTCCAAACAAATCAACTAGTAAATTAACCTTACCATTTGGTAAGTCAACAGAGTCCACTTTTCCAAACATTCCTTGGAATGGACCAGCAATAATTTTAACCTTAGCACCTTCTGTAAGATCTGTATCAATATCCATACGACTGATACCCATATTGCCAAGGATATTATCAACTTCATAAGGTTGCAATGGAGTTGGTTTAGCTCCTTTTCCACTAGATCCAATAAATCCAGTAACCCCTGGAGTATTACGAACAACATACCATGCCTCATCCGTCATAACCATTTCTACTAAGATATAACCAGGAAACATCTTCTTGGTTTTTTCTTTCGTAACTCCATCTTTTACTTCTACTACTTTTTCTTCTGGAATAACAACACGGAAAATATAATCTTGCATATCCATAGATTCCGCTCTCATTTCAAGTTTTTCTTTTACCTTATTTTCATGTCCAGAATAAGTATTAACTACATACCATTGTTTATCCATAACCAACTCTCCTTTTTAAAATAATGATTGAATAAAGGCAAAAACAATATCAATTGCATAAAAGAATAACGAACAAAATATAATGAAAAATATAGTAGCAATAGAATACTTAATCATATTTTCTTTAGAAGGCCAATGAACCTTATCAAACTCCATCTTAACTCCGTGACAGAAAATACGAAAACGAGTCCATAGATTTTTCTTTTCAGTTTTACTTTCTTTTGATTTTTTAGAAACCTCTTTTGTTTTCTTTTCTACTTTTTCTTTTTTCTTACTAGTAGATTGTTTAATACTCTTCGTATTATATTTGTCTTCTACAACTTTCTTTCTAACTTCAGCCATATTTTCACCGATTCCTTTTTTCTCAAAATAAAAACACTTCTAAGTGCTTACACCAATAAAATAGCATAAACACCTAGAAATGTCAACAATTTATCCAATTGAAAAGAACAAAATCATAAGTACTTCAATAAAATTATTCGTAATATGAGCAAGCGTACTAGCAGCAACATTCTTTTTGGTTAATAAATAAACAAGACCTAAGAATAGCCCCATCAAAAAATACACTAGTATTTCAATTCCAATAGTATTCATATGCATAAGAGCAAAAATAGAAGAAGAAACAAGTAAAAATACAATATCATTTCTCATAAAACTACTAAACGAATAGCGAAATACCATTTCCTCAGTAAAAGGTCCAAACAAAGCAATTGGAAGAGCCATCCAAAAACGGTAATTTCGTAACAAATCCGTAACAGCTTCTTCATTAGCAGCAGTAGGTAATAAAGAAGCAATAAATTCAATAACGAAAAACATAACAGCTGAGATTCCGATAATTAAAATAATACTTTTCCAGCTTAAACGCTTTATATCCGCCAGTACTCTCTTATAATACATCGCAATAAGAATACCAAATATAATAGTATAAATTACAATAAATGTAATAGCAGTCGCTTTTTCAGCACCTAAAGGTATTTGCAATACGGTTAACAATATAGATTGAAAAACAAAAAATAAACCCAAATAAATCCATACCGGATTTAAATCTTTTTTTAGTTCCATAAAAGCCTCCTAAAATAAACTAATAATCCAAACAATTAAACCCATTAAAAATAATGCTGCAAAAACCATAGTTGGAATTAATAACATATTAACAAAGGCAGTATCTTTTAAACCATTAATTTGTTTATATATAACATCATTAACTTTACTATTCGTCATCTCGGAAGTAGAAGTATCAACTCTTACAGGAGACTCATTATTTCCCAATTGTTTTTCTAAATCCGCCAAATCACGATTTCTTTTTTCTAATGCATAATCACAAAAATAAACTCCAGCCCCTCGTTCAATAACACCACGATAATAAGGCACATCTCCAGTAGGTAAAAATTGAGCAAAAGAATCAAAATTCTCTCTTAAAAAATCAGGATTCAAATGTTCCAATTTATCAATTTTTAAATAAATAGATATTTGAACAAAAGAAGAATTAAATATATCTTCTTGAATCATTTTATTAGCAGTGATAGGATTGCTAGACAATTCCATTAGTTTTTTAAATTGAATATGATCAGGTTCATTATTTAATACCTCAATTTCACTAGGATGAAAATCTTGAATACAATAACCATGTTCATGGATATAACGCATAGCCCGATCCATATTTAAAAACACAGTACGTATCTCTTCCTCTTCTGAATGCATAGAAACCCACTCTTTTAAAGAAATAGAATCATATGAATAATCTTTACTCACAGCAATCACCTATCTTAAATTTATTTTATACCAAAAATAAAAAAAAGACAATTTCAAGATTGCCTTTTAACATAATATTTTTCAAAAATACTTTTTAATTGTTTTCGAATTTTACGATAACGAAACTCAACTGTACTACTAGGAATATCTAATAAAGAACCAATTTCATTATAAGTAAAGCCATTATAGCGCAATTCGAAAATGGGACTTAATTCATCTGGTAAATCAAAAATCAATTGATTACAAATCTTTTCAAACTCAATAAAACCAATAATGGAACTAAGATCACTTTTAGGATCTTCCACAGGACAATCCTCTATAGAAACAAGATTTTGATAGGAAATATTACGATTCGTATTAGAAATATTCCTACAAAAAGACAGAAGACCACGATGTACACAAACACAGACAAAGGTATAAAACAAACTATTTTGCCTCTCATCAAATTTAGTAATAGCTTTTTGAAAAGAAAGATAAGCCTCCTGCATAAAATCATCTAATTCATATCCATAATGAGAATAATGACTGTAATAATCATATGCAATATTCTTCAATATTGGATAGTACTTACGATATAAAATCTTTTCAGAAAAATCGTCTTTTTCTTGAACCATATAGAGAAGTTCATAATCATTGTATTTTTTATATTCCATGATACCTACTTTCTATTTCGAATTACCTCATATATCATGATTCCTGCTGCTACGCTAGCATTTAAGCTGTTGGTAGTACCATACATTGGAATTTTTGCTAAAAAATCACAATTTTTAGCTACTAGATTCGAAATACCAGAACCTTCATTTCCGATGATAAGAGCAATTTTTCCGCTATAATCTATATCTCGATAATCTACACTATTATCCAATGCTGTTCCTACTATCCAAAAACCATTATCCTTCAATTTTTGAATAGCATTACACAAATTACTAACAGATACTAGAGATACATTATCCAAGGTTCCAACACTAGTTTTCATAACTGTTGCATTCACTTGGACTTGACGATCACGTGGAAGAATCACATAATGCACTCCTGCCGCTTCACAAGTTCGAATAATAGCCCCCAAATTATGAGGATCCTCTAAATGATCTAACAAAACTACAAAAGAAGCAGATTCGTCTTGCAACATCTCATCAAGATTTCTATATGAGTAATCCGGAATGTCTAGAATTATACCCTGATGAACCCCAGAAGACAAATGGTCCATTTCTTTTTTTGAAACAGTTTGAACCGATAATTTTTGTTTTTCTATTAGAGAAATAATATCTTTATCATCAAAACCGTCTTGAATTATTATTTTTTTAATTCTTTTATTTTTGTTTAGCAAATCTCTTGCCACGTTTCTTCCATATACTAACATAACTATTTCAAGATGAAATTCATAATTTCATCAATCCTTTCTCGATTATGATCTAACTCTAAATAACCAATTAATGCCTCTAATCCAGTTGCATACTTATAAGTAATAATATCACAACTCTTTGGATGAGAAGTTGTTTTATAGTTTCTTGCTCTTTTTACAATATCGATTTCATCGTCTAACAAAAAATTATGATCCATCATATCTTGTAAAAATTTAGCTTGATTCTTCGCACTAACATAAGAAATGGCTTCTTTCTGTAAATCATTTACATTACCAATTCCCTTCTCAATTAAATATTTACGAACATGATTTTCATAAACAGTATCTCCCAAATAAGCTAGGACCAAAACATTAATTTCTAATAAGTTCATCTAAATCACCTACTACATTATAACATAAAGAAAAAGAATTCGTATAAACGAATCCTATAGAAGTTCATAAGATGTACCTTCTCTTGTATCAATCAACTTAATACCTTGAGAAAGTAATTCATCACGAATTTGATCTGCTAAAGCAAAATCTTTATTCTTCTTTGCTTCTTTTCTCTCTTCTATCTTAGAAAGAATCATCTTTTCTAAATCTTCATTTACTTCTTTTTTCTCTTCCTTCGTAAGATCTAAAGATAAAACTCTATCAAAATCCTCCATTAAAGTGAATTTAGTAGCATCATTTAGACGATTATCTTTTAATACATCATATACAGTAGTCATCATTAAAGAAGTATTTAAATCAGATCCAATAGCATTTGAAAATTTTTCTTTATATTCTTTAAATAAATCTTCTTGTAAAGATCCTTCTTTTGATAAAGAAGCAATTTTAGTCTTAAGTTTACGATAAGCATTTCTAGCTCCATCTAAAGATTCAAAAGTAAATACTAATGGATTACGATAATGACTATTTAAGCAAAAATAACGGTAATCTAATGGAGAATAACCTTTCTTTTCTAATAAAGACACAGTCAAGAACTCTCCTTTTGATTTACTCATTTTACCTGATTCATCATTTAAATAAGCTCCATGGCACCAATAATTACACCATTTATGTCCAACGAATGCTTCGCTTTGAGCAATTTCATTTGAATGATGTGGAAAGATATTATCAACACCACCACAGTGAATATCTAAATATTCTCCAAAAACTTTATAGTTAATACCAGAACATTCTATATGCCATCCTGGATATCCAACTCCCCAAGGAGAATCCCATTTCATAACTTGATTTTCAAATTTAGATAAAGTAAACCATAGTACAAAGTCTGCTGGATTACGCTTTGCCTTATCCTCTTCTACTGTATCACGAACACCAACTTTTAAATCATCTGGATTTTTACCAGATAATTTATAGTAATCTTTTGCTTTACTAATATCAAAATAAACATTTCCATTAGATATATAAGCATAATCTTCATCAATCATTTTTTGAATCATCTTAATATAAATATCGATATTATCACTAGCTTTTTCAATAATAGAAGGAACTTTAATATTAAGAGATCTCATATCATCTAAGAAAGCGTTTGTATAGAATTCAGCAATCTCATAGACAGTCTTTCCTTCTCTTTTAGCCCCTTTAGCCATTTTATCTTCACCAGTATCTCCATCACTAGTTAAATGACCTACATCCGTTATATTCATTGCACGAGTAACATCATATCCTAAATAAGATAAACCTTTTTCTAATATATCCTCAAAAATATAAGTACGCAAATTTCCAATATGTGCAAAATTATAGACAGTAGGTCCACAGGTATACATCTTAACCTTGTTTCCATCATGTGGAATAAACTCTTCAATTTCTTTACTTAAAGTATTATAAATTTTCATAAAATCACCTACCACCCTTATTATAACAAAGGAATTCCAAAAAAAATACTATGTTTTTATAATATCCATCGGATTCTTATAAGAAAAATAAGAATCCACATTAGACAATCCTTTTTCTTTAACATTTAATTCCAAATATAAATCCCTCCATTTTTTGGAAGAATAACTATGTGTAAAAGGATAAGAAGAAAGCACTACTTTTCTAAAATGTTCGTAAGTAACATCCGGTAACAGAATAGAATGAAAAGAATCATGGCATCTAGATTCAGAAAAACCAATAGAAGAAGTTTGATTGCAAAGTAAGAAAACAATACACTTAGAAATATCAATGCGATCGGAATTATAAAGAGTAAAAAAACCATCTGAAAAAGATTTTTGAAAGAAAGAAGATACTTCACCACAAGCTCGATCAAAATGATCTAATATAAGAATCGTAAAAGGATTCACTCGAATCTTTTCTAGTACAGAATGTAGATGAGAATCAAAAGGTCCAGTAATCCTATACAAAGAATTAGGGCTACGATAATCATCCATAGAAAGAGAAATAACACAGCAATGTGAAAAGATAATTTTAGAAGCGTTAAGTGATAAAAATGATTTCCCAACCCCACTTTTACCAACAAGAGATAATACAAATGGATGTTTTCGATTCCAAAAAGAATAAGCTTTTAACTGAGTACGAAGAAAGGAAACAAGAGAGCTATCCCCATAATAGTTTTTATTTAAAAAGCGAATGTATTGATCAATTCTATTAACATATTCTTCATATCCCATAAAACCAACTTTACGGCAAATAACCTCTTCAATATCTTCTCTAGTAATTTCAACTGGTTGAGTAGCAAAAACTAATTGTTGATTGTAGGCGTTTTGTAAAGATAATTCCTTCTTTCGAAAAGAAGAAGCCTTTTTAAAATCTCCCATCATAATATTTTGATTCTTCTTATCTTTAAAATCTTGAATCTTAAGTTCATATTTGGATAATAAAGAATCTTTAGAATTATGAGACAAAGAAACATAAGAAGAAATATCATCTAAAAAATCAATACTACGATCTGGTTGCCTACCAAGAGAAGGAAATTGGTTAGATAGCTCCAATAAATACCGAATCATATCATTGTTCCATATAACGCCATGATATTTCTCATAATGACTCTTTATTCCAAAAATGATTTTCATAACTTCTTCCAAAATAGGCTCGTCAACAACGATTTTTTGAAAACGTCTATCAAAAGCCTTATCATTTTGAAAAGATTGAGTATATTCAAAATATGTAGTAGCTCCTATAATATGAACATCTCCTCTAGCTAAATAAGGTTTTAAAATATTAGAAGCATCAATAGCCCCTTCTGCACCTCCAGCTCCAATAATAGTATGAATTTCATCCAAAAATAAAATTATTTCCGGATGGTTTTGAACATCTTGAATAATGGAATTTACTTTTTCCTCAAATTCACCGCGATATTTAGTGCCAGCTACTAAAGAAGAAACAGATAAATTATAAACAATTTTTCCGCGAAGTTTTAAAGGCACCTTTCCTTCCACAATTCTACGAACAAATTCTTCCACTATAGCCGTTTTTCCTACTCCTGCATCTCCTATTAACAAAGGATTATTTTTATTTTTTCGTAAGAGAGTTTGCATTAATTTTTGTACTTCTAAGTCACGTCCAAAAACAGGATCATATTTTCCTTTTAAACATTCTTCATTCATATTAGTAGCAATATCTTCCAAAATAGAAACGGTTTTGGAAAGAGAAGAAGTTATTGCTTTATCATACAAACTAGTAAAATCAATATTCATCCCAATTAAAATACGATTAGCAACACCTTCTCCTTCCTGAAGCAAAGAAATAAATAAGTGATTCGGAGTAACACTTTCCGAAGAATCCTTCACTTGGTAAATAGCTCGATTAATGATTTTCTTTAAAAGAGGAGTAAATAAAAACCAATCGTTGTTTTTTTTACCAATACCAACCAAACGAATTAATTCATCCCGAAAGGAATGATAAGTAATACCATATGAAGCCAATAAAGAAACGATTTCAGCTAAATCGGAATGAAGAATTGCTAGTAACAAATGCTCACTTCCAACATAAGGATGTTTTAAATCATACATTTCTTTTTTAGCATTTACAATTAATTGCTGTGCCTCTTCACTAAAAAATAAATTCATAGTCTCACCAATATAATTTTATAAAGAAGAGAAAGAAGAAACAAGAAAAGAAAACACCAAAAAAACGACAAAAAAAAGAAGCATAAAAGCTTCTATTTTTTATTAAATTAAAGTTAATATGATAATTACAATTAATAATACAACAAATAACTCTAATAGTAATTTCCAAACAGCTTTAAACCAATCTTTAAAACGAATATCTAAGTAATACAAGATTACCATTAATGCCAAACTTGTTGGAGCAATTAACATTGTTAAACCATACATAGATTGGAAAATAATAGCAACAACGGAATAATTATCAACATTTGTAATTACACTTGTATAATAAGGAACAACTCCTTGGAATGCATAAGATATATCAGAATTGAAGAAAGCTGATAATACTGCAACAACAGTTGTAGTAGCAATATTGAATCCTTTTGTTAATCCTATAATAGCCTTATAAATTACTAATTGGAATGGATGATATACTACAGCAACTAAGATAGTATACATTAATAAAACGATTAATGCTGGAACAAATGCTTTTTTAGCACCTTCTTTAAATCCTTCAAAAACATCATCAATAGAAACTTTATAGATGATAGCTAAAACAAGAATAGCAAGTGTCATTGGCAAGAACATATCTGTGATAGTCCAAGATCCAAATGCATTGAATGATCCTAATACTTTAGCAAATAATGGGAATCCAAATAATTTGAAGTTATTAATACTTGAAGTAATATCATCAAATAATGAAATTTTAAATCCATTATCTCCCCAAGGGATAAATGCTAAAGTAAATACGATGAATAGTAAACAGAATACTACGATGAATGGCCAAACAGAATGTTTACTATCAACAACAGTTGGTACCAATTCATCAACTTCTGAATCACTTTCTTTTACTACAATAATATCTTCACTCTTTAGAGCAGCTTTATTAGCATTTTTACTTGATTTTTTAGAAGTAGATTTTTTAGAAGTTGTCTTTTTACTAGAAGTAGACTTCTTAGCGGCTGTTTTACTAGCAGTAGACTTTGAAGTACTCTTCTTTTCTTCTGTTTTTTCAGATACTGATGCTGCTTTTGAAGATACAACTTTCTCTTCTTTCTCTGCTTTTTCTGCTCTTTTTACAGTTTTCTTTTCAATTTTAATAACCATATGATTATGTTTAGCATACATTAGTGTATTAAAAATAACTAAAACTACGCCAACTAATAATAAGATAAAACGAACACCAATTTGATAATTCATTTCTAATCCACAAATTTGTGTTAATATTCCAATATTATTATTAGCATAAGTAGTTCCAATTAAACCTACAGAAATAGAGCCAACTGTAACTAAAGCTGCAACAATTCGATCATATCCCATTAATAAAATTAGCGATACGATAAATGGAATAAATAATGCTATTCCAAATTGCATTCCGCATACAGAAACGATTAAAGCAATCAATACTACCATTACAGATAACCAAATGCTTGATTTACCTTTCATAGCTCCTGCAAACTTATCTAAGAATGAACGATAAGCTGGAATTTTATATAAAACTCCATAAAAACCTCCAACTAGGATTACATAAAGTGCAATATATCCAAAATAAGCAAGAGCTGTTAATGGATAATTAAACAAATCAAACAATCCCATTTGAACGCGTCCTTGATCTATATACTCACCTGAATAATAAGCAGCAGGTAATATCCAACTAAGTACTAAGAATACTAATAGAGTAATAAGGACGACTTTAACTATATTATGTTTTCTCATAATAAACCTCCTACAAGTCAATTATAGTCATTTTATTATGATTTTACAAGCATTTACCCTATTTTTTGTTGATTTTATGCTATTTTAAAAGGAAAAAAAGAAGAAAAAGATTTCTTTTTCTTCTAAACAAATTACTTTTTAATAATTAAATTTTTATTTCCTACACTAAAGATAAAATGCGAATTAGTAACCCGAATACCATTATTATCCGCTCTTAAAAACTCTACAGGATCAATTCCATTAATAGTACCAATTGGAACATCATCCATAGATACAACAGCATCCGCAACAGAATCATGAACATTTAAACTTACATAATAATTTTGATAAGAGCGCGATAAATTATTCGCATCATGCAAGAATTGACCAGTTTCAATACTAAACATACGATTACCATTAAACACTAAATAATCCTCTAAGAATATAGCAACAGTATTCAAAGTAATGGAAATATTTCCTAATGGAAAATCTTGTACTTTATTAAAAGAAGAGTCATACAATGTTAGAGTGTTATCTTTTAAAGTAACTACATAATTATAAAATAATTCAAAATTCTTAAAATCATAATTGGTAGTTTTACCAGTTTTATCTACTACCACAAATCCATCCGTTGGTTTTAGTTTATGAACGATAACATTATCCATAAAAGCAGTTAATTCAAATGAATTACAAGATGAAATGGAACCAATTGTTTTATAATTACTATCCATTATAGATACGGAATTAGAAGAACTAACAAAGTATAATCCGTTGGAATAATCAACTTTATTATAACGGAATCCTAACTTAGCAGAATCTGCTGCATCAATGACTCCTTCTTTACCATCTAAACTTGCTCGAAATAGATTATCATGCAAGAATGATAGATCACTATATTTAGGAGAAATTAATAATTGATTATCTTTTACATCATATAAACCGTATTTCTTGCTCTTTTCAATAATAGCATATCTACCATTATAAATTTTTTTATTAACAATGGTATATCCATCCAATTTAGAAACGGAACCATCAACAAGATATACATCCATTTTAGAAGTAAATACTCCTAAAACTCTTCCCCATTCATCAAATAATTTTCTGTCACTTGATTCATACTTTTCATCTGTATAAATAGTTGAAATACTACCAGAATCATCGACCTTTCTCAAACTATATTTTACTTTATCATCACTTTTCTTATCTTCGCAAACAAAATATCCTTGCTTTGTGCCAGTAATTGCACAAGATAAAGTAGCATCTTCCAAAATAGTTTTTCCATCTAAATTTACAATATAGCCTTTATCATTTGCTTTGACGTATAAATAATTATCATTAACAAAATAGGATTCTCCTGAAGCAATATCAACTTTCTTAACAGAAGGTTTTTCACTCTCAGATATACCTTCTTCTCCTTGAGAATTAGATTCATTACTAGTATTCTTTTTATCCGGTAATAGTAGAAATACTATAACAAGCAATAATAAAACAACTACCGTACATAAAATAATGATAACCAATTTGTTATTAACTTTAGAAGACTCCTCCAAAGGAGAATTTTCTCCCTTTTCAATTGTCTCTTCTTTTTCTGCTTCTACTTCTTCTTTTTCTTCTTCGTCCTCAGAATCAACTACTTCTAATATTTCTGTTTTGGTAATGACAGCCTCATCGTCATCACCCATTTCTTCTTCATCCTCTTCTTCATTATTAAATTCCATTTTTTCCAAGTTTTTTTTAACCGCTTCTAAATCTACTTGAGTAAAATCATCATTTTCTTCCTCAAGTCTTTCTTCATCCATAATAACACCTACCTTATATCAATATTATATTATAGGAATCTAAAAGAAAAAAGAAGATTTTAATCTTCTTTCTTTTTTTCTTTCATCGTTGGAAATAATAATACATCACGAATAGATTCTTGTTCTGTAAACAACATCATTAAACGATCAATTCCATATCCAATCCCACCAGTAGGAGGCATTCCATATTCTAGTGCTTCTATGAAATCCATATCAATATCATTCGCTTCATCATTTCCTAAATTTCTTTCTGCAAGTTGAGCTTCAAATCTTTCTAACTGATCAATAGGGTCATTTAACTCCGTATAGGCATTAGCAAACTCTTTTCCTCCAATAAATAATTCAAAACGATCTACAAATCTAGGATCTTCTGGATTTTTCTTGGTTAAAGGAGAAATCTCAATAGGATGTCCATACAAGAAAGTAGGTTGAATCAAAGTTTCTTCCACATATTTCTCGAAGAATTTATTAATAATATGTCCATAAGCCTTCTCATGTGCTTCTAATTCAATATGATGTTCATCTGCTAACTTTAAGCACTCATCTAAAGAAGTTATTGCTTTAAAATCAATACCGGTTTGTTCCTTAATTGCATCCGTCATACTAATTCTTCTCCAAGGACTTTCCAAATTAATATCATGTCCTTGAAATTGATAATCCATTTTACCAACAACATCTTTTGCGATGGTTGTAAACATTTCTTCTGTAAGATCCATCATTCCTTCTAAATCACTATAAGCAAGATAAGCTTCCATTAAAGTAAATTCTGGATTATGTCTAGTATCCATACCCTCATTACGGAATACTCTTCCTATTTCATAAACAGCCTCCATACCTCCAACTAATAATCTTTTAAGAGGTAACTCTAAAGCTATTCTCAAATACATATCTAAATCTTGTGCATTATGATGGGTAGCAAAAGGTCTTGCGGCTGCTCCTGTTAATAATGTAGTAAGCACAGGAGTTTCCACTTCTGTAAAACCTCTATGATCCATATAATTTCGAATAGCACGTATAATTTTAGGTCTCAAGAATGCAACTCTTTTTGAATCCTCATTCATAATCAAATCTACATATCTACGGCGATATCTTTCTTCAACATCTGTAAGTCCATGAAACTTCTCAGGTAAAGGTCGAAGGGCTTTTACTAAATGGGTATATTCGAAACATTTAATAGTTACTTCGCCAGTTTTTGTTTTCATAACTTTTCCATAGACTCCTACGATATCTCCTATATCGGCTGATTTGAAAAGTTCATAAGTATCTTCACCAACATCATTAATAGAAATATAAATTTGGATAGAGCCCGTTTTATCTTGAATTGTAAAGAATGATGCTTTTCCCATTTTACGAATAAACATGATTCTACCAGCTACTTTTGCAGTATCATTCATAGTCTCAAATGCATCATGTTCAACATCTTGATATTTATCTTTAATATCTTTGGCAAAATCCTCACGATCATAGCGTTGACCAAATGGATCAATACCTAATTCTTTTAACTTTTCTGCTTTTTCTCTTCGAACTAATTCTTGTTCTGTAAACTCTCTCATAATAACCTCCTATTTTTCCCTTATAACTCTAGTACGTGCAAACAAATCATGAATAGCACGCCCATCTTTTCTAAAAATAACAAACAAAATGGATAAGAAAATAAACCCATATTGTAAAATTTCAACTGTCGTTGAAAGATAGATATATATATTTTTAGGACTAAAAACTAAAGATGCCAACGTAACAATATCTACCAATATAAAATTAGCTAATAAACTTCTAAAAATCATCTGATCCATAAATAACTCACCTTGAGTAGAAATAACACGGATATTCAACAACTTTTTTCCCAAAGTCTGACCACGCGTATACAATTGATATACAACGAAATAACAAACACTAATCAATAAACTAAAGATAGAGGTTACTCCATTTTCCCTAGATAAACTATAATAGGCATTCGAGTATTCTATAAAATACTCTTGTGCTGTAATCTCCCCAGATACATATTTTTCCATAATCTCAGGAATCTGCTTCTCAACTTTTGCCATTTTTTCAGAATCCACAAAAGGAGTGGATAAAATAGAAGAGGCAAAAGAAACAATTAATACATCAATTAGAAAAGCAAAAAGTCTTTGATAAAACAATGCATTTTTATACTCTTTCTTCTTTTCTCCATCATTAGTACTCATAGTTCTCCCTCCTTGAATTCCTTTAACAAGGAAATTATATCACGAATACTAGTGGTTTGATAGACTTTATTTTTCAATTCTTTAGCAGCAGGAACTCCTTTAAAATACCATCCGATATGGTTTCGAATTTCCAAGCAAGCCAATTTTTCATTTTTCAAATCTTCCAGCAAAGATAAGTGTTTTAAGCAAACATCTACTTTTTCCGATAATGATATTTCCCTTAACGATTCTCCTCGTAAAGCTCGAAGAGAATTTTCAATAAGCCATGGATTCCCCAAAATACCTCTACCAATCATAACAGCATCACAATGAGTTTCCTTCATCATTCGAATAACATCTTCAGGAGTCTTTACATCGCCATTTCCAATAACAGGAATAGAAACATTTTCTTTTACTTGTTTAATAATATTCCAATCTGCTTTTCCCGTATATCCTTGACTTCTAGTTCTAGGATGCACGCAAATAGCACTAGCTCCTGCTTTTTCTATAATTTTAGCAACTTCTACAGCATTAATAGAAGAACTATCCCATCCACTACGAATTTTAACTGTAACAGGAATAGGAACCGCTTCGACAACTGCTCTCACGATATCGTATATTTTATCAGGATTTTTTAACAATGCACTTCCTGCTTGAGCACGAACAGCCACTTTAGGAACAGGACACCCCATATTAATATCAATAATATCCGGATGCATATTTTTATAAATATAGCGCGCGGCCTCAACAAAAGATTCTTTATCACTTCCAAATATTTGTTGGACTAGTGGTCTCTCTTCTTCTGTCATATATAACATATCAATTGTCTTTTTATTATTATAGGTTATTGCTTTATCACTGACCATTTCAGCATAGATTAATCCACATCCCATATTTTTACATATTCTACGAAATGCCGAATTACAAATACCAGCCATAGGTGCCAAAACAATTGGATTACTAATTTTTACATTACCTATATTCCATTCCATACAAATCCCTTTTCTTTTGCCAACCTAGTATACCTTATTTTAAAAAGAAACACAAGAAAAAAGATTCCGTTCAAGGAATCTTTTCAGTTACTATTTGTGTTTTTTTAATAAATCTCTGATTTCTTCTAATAAAACAACTTCATCAGATTTAGCTGGTGCTGCTGCTTCTTCTTTTTTCTTACCTACTGCCATAATACCATTAACAACTTTCAAAAGTAAGAATAAAACAAGAGCCATAATTAAGAAATTAATGATGGAAGTAATAAAATCTCCATATTTAAGAACTTGTCCACCGTAAATTTTGATAGTTCCACCTACTTCAGCTCCACCAATACCATTAATTAATGGATTAATAAAGTCCTCCGTTAAGGCAGTTACAATTCCTTGGAAAGCACCACCAATAATAACACCGACAGCCATATCCATTACATTTCCACGTAGAATAAACTCCTTAAATTCACTAATAAATCCTTTTCCTTTTTTAGCAATTTCCTCTTTTTTTGACATACAATCACTCCTTTGAAATTATTATAATATATTTACATTGAATTTCAAGAAAAAAATTACAGAAAATCATAAAAAATAAAGATAAATAAATAGACAAAAAACGAATTTTTTGATATTGTTAATATTAGAATAATGGAGTGATAAAAATGGGAAATTATGTAAAATCAAATTCTCCTGAAAATTTAAAAAATTTCATATTGCCAGACGGAAGAACCTTATATGATGTTTTTTATAATGAAAATGGAAGCACAAAAATTGATAATCTAGGAGCAGCAGACTATGTAAATGATTATGGTGGAGTAACTCCAGGTGTAAAGACATATGAATACTCAAATACAGAAGGATACACAAGTGTAAGTGCCAATAGCGCAGATACAACCACTAGATATCAAATACGACTTGCTACTACAAATCCAGAAAATGGATCCATAAATACAATGTCTGTTACCTTTGACCCATCTAAATCAGACAGCCTAAATCGTACACTTATTAACTTTCCAGGTTCTGGTGGTTGGAATGCAGCGGGAGTTACCGGATACCAAGCCGGAAGTTTTGAAACATATTGTCTTGAAAATGACGATGGCTATATGACTATTAATATAAATGGTTGTGGAGCCAATAAAAATCTCTGTGATACAGCTTATAATGCATCACAATTAATTCAACAAAATTATGGAAACGTGTCAGCCGATCATCGATATGTTATAACAGGAGCAAGTGCCGGAGCAGCTTCCACAGTAGAAATGGCAGATGCAATCATCCGGGGACGTGGAAATTCCGATCATTCTCCAATAGACTTTATGCTTTTAGATGGAGCAGATGCTTACGAGGGAGCATGTCAAGGTTTTGTTAATAAAATAAACAATAATCCGACTGTAAGAAATGAATTAATTAATACAGGAAGTATAATATATGCATATGAAAGTCAAGATCCAAATATTGGTGGAAGAGACGGAAACATAAGAGCAATTGACAATCTAGGAAATTTAGCAGAACAAGGAATGATTGTCGTAGAAAAAGACCCAAGAAATGGAGGATACCCACTCCACTCTGGAAATAACTCAAATGAATTAATGCTTTCAAATGGAGAAAGCCAAAAAATAGTAAACGAAAGTTTTGATCCAAATAATGAAAGTAATAGATACAATTTAATTCTGCCAACAAAAGGTTCTGATGGACATTATCAAACAAAAGAAATAACGGAAAGACAATTAAGCGCCTATTCAGAGTTTAGAAAAACGACCGGAAACAGTGGTCAAATTAAATACTTTAATCGTCTATCAGAAAATGATTTAGATACAATTACTCCAGTAGAGCCAAGAAGATCAACAGAAGAAAAAACAACGGAAAAAGATACAAATACTACAACTAAAACAGAAGATAAGAAAGAATCCTCCACAGAGGAAAAAACAACACAACCAACATCCAGCAAAGATAGTACTACTATGATAGAATATAATGCAGTTGTAGACGGCGCTAACAATATTATTAATAGCATCAATGGTACAACATTCCGAGATAATACAAACTTAAATTATCACTTTTGCCAAGATACAACAGCTGATTTCCCAGAATCTTTAAATCAAGCAAATGCATTTCTATTCGCAACATCAGGAAATCTCCTAAATAACATTTCTAATGACATTAAAAATATAGGAAATATATTGGAAAGTTATTCATTAATTGATCAAGAACTTGCCAATGAAGCAGGATTATTAAACGGAGGTCCCTCAGGAGATAATAAAGCAGCAGATACTTCACTAGACTCTGCTTTATATATTGACACAGACAGTCTAGCTGCAAACTTATTCCCAGGAGATTTAAAACAAGGAGAAGTAGGAAAAATCAGTGCATCTGATATTTCCAGCATGATGAATGGATCAGAACTAACCGGTATAATCGGAAATGGTCTACATTCAGAATATCAAGATGCTAAAAATCTAAAAGAATCTATTGAAGGTTTAATAAATAATCCGAATATTACTTCTCCAGAATGGAAATTAATGAAAGAACGCTTAAATCAATATAGTGATTGTTGCGATGCAAGAATGAAGGCAACCGAAGTTCTAGAAAATGCGTACCTAGAATCCTTAAAAAAAGTACAAGACTATATGGCACCAGATGAATATTTAGATGACGGAGAAATCGGTGCTTATGAAGCAGATTTAGCAACAGCAACCGCAAGAGTAGAACAACTAGAAGCCGAAAATGAAACATTATCTGCCATTGAATTAGTAGAAGAAACAGTAACCGATCCAGAAACCGGAGAGTCTTATACCATTAGTAATGCTGCAGAATATTATGCCGCACAGCAACAAATTACAGCAAACACATTAGAGATTGAAAGTCTAAATGTAGATATTGCAGAATATAATCGAATGCTTGACAAACTATATGGATGGGCCAATGTCCTAAATGAGGCAAATCAAATAGTAGATGATGCCGTAGGACAAGTAAACCAATTATATGGTAACGAAGTAAATGCCATGAATCCTGTAAATGTTACTCCATACAAATCAACAGGAGATTCCTTTAACGGAAGTCCTGGTGCCAACTTATCAGCACCTGCAGCCGGTGGAGCAACTGGTGGAAGTTCTGGAGGTGGAGCTGGTGGAAGTTCTGGAGGAGGATCAAATCCATTACCATCAAAACCAGGTAATACAGCTCAATCAGGTAATGAAGCAAAACCTACTACAAACAATTACTACGCAAAAGACAAAAATCAAATCAAAAATCCACAAAACAATGGTAACGGCAACAATTCAAATCCTCAAAACAACCAAATTTATAACATCGACGAACAATTAAACAAAATAAAACCAGAAAAATTACATTATTTAAGAGCAGATAAGAGTTTGTTAGATTTTGAATTAGAAAATAATGAAATAAAAAGTCTACAGTATACCTATAGATTTAATTCAGAAGCAGAAGCAAACGCAATGCTACCAAAATATCAAGCAAAATATAGTGGTTCTCCATGGGTAAAACAAGTTCAAACAGATGGAAATAATATTGAAGTCATTTTAAAAGAATCAGCATATCAAGGTAAAAATGTGGAAAGCGTAATAAATCAAGGCTTTATAAATGAATAAAAAAAAAACTCTAATAATTAGAGTTTTTTTTATTCTGTTTCATCAAGTTCTTTTAATAATTCAGCTTTATTCATTTTTGAATAATTCTTAATACCTTTTTCCTTTGCAAGTTCTTTTAATTTTGTGATTGATAATGATTCTAAATTAGATTCATCTTCTTCAGGCATTTTTCCATTTTCAACTAAATAATCAATTTGCTCTTTCGTTAATGTTTCATATTCTAATAATGTTTCAGCAATTAATTTTAACAAATCTTGATTTTTCTTAATAATTTCAGTTGCCCTTTTATGACAATCATTAATAATTTTTCGCATTTCCATATCAATTTCATTAGCAACTTCATTTGAAAAATGTTGAGGTTTATTATAATCTCTTCCTAAGAAAACACTTCCAGATTGTTGCTCAAATTGTAATGGACCTAAATCACTCATACCATACTCAGTAACCATGGCTCTAGCAATTTTAGTAGCTTTTTCAAAGTCATTATGAGCACCTGTAGTAATCTCACCAAAAGTGATTTCCTCGGAAGCTCTTCCACCTAATAGACCAGTAATTTCTTCCAAAAGATCCGTTTTAGTAGAACATAATTTTTCTTCACTCGGAACCATCATATTATAACCACCAGCAGACCCACGTGGAATAATAGTTACTTTTTGAACATCACTAGCATTCGCAAGTTTCAATCCAATAACAGCATGCCCTGCCTCATGATAAGCAACCAATTTGCGATCATTTTCACTATATTTATGACTAACTTTAGCAGGACCCATTAAAACACGATCCGTTGCTTCATCAATCTCTGACATAGTAATTTCATCTTTATTACGACGAACCGCCAACAAAGCAGCTTCGTTTAATAAATTTTCCAAATCTGCTCCACTAAATCCTGGAGTTCTCTTAGCTAAATTCTTTAAAGTAACACCTTCTGCCAAAATCTTATTCTTAGCATGAACACCTAAGATTTCTTCACGTCCCCTAACATCTGGCAAGTTAACCGTTACTTGTCTATCAAATCTTCCTGGACGAAGAAGGGCTGGGTCTAAAACATCAGGTCTATTCGTAGCTGCAATAATAATAATTCCTTCATTAGCACCAAAACCATCCATTTCTGTAAGCAATTGGTTTAATGTTTGCTCTCTTTCATCATGTCCTCCACCTAAACCAGTACCTCTTTGACGACCAACAGCATCAATTTCATCAATAAATATTAAACATGGAGCATTTCTCTTAGCTTGTTGAAACATATCACGTACACGACTAGCACCAACTCCAACAAATAATTCAACGAAATCAGAACCACTAATAAAGTAAAAAGGAACATTTGCCTCTCCAGCCACAGCTTTAGCAAGTAAAGTTTTACCAGTTCCTGGAGGTCCCATTAATAAAACACCTTTTGGAATACGTGCTCCCAATTTTTGGAACTTCTTAGGGTCTTTTAAGAAATCAATTAACTCTTTAACTTCTTCTTTTTCTTCCTTCAAACCAGCAACATCTTTAAATGTAACTTGATTATCATCACTACTTAAGCGAGCTCTACTCTTTCCAAAATCTAATGAACTCTTATTTCCTGCCATTTGACGATTTAAAAACCAAAAAGCAAGACCAATTAAGATAACAAAAGGCACAACATTTACAAGAATGATTAAGAAAGATGATGAGGATGGATCAGCCTTAACAGTTAACTTAAATTCTTGATCATCACTTGCTGTAACAATTTTTTTCATAACCTCTTCACTTAAAGGCAAAGTAGCCGTAAATGTTTCATTTTCCTCATAACCGCTTAATTTTCCAGATACTTCATAAACATAACCACTTCCACTAGCGATAAGCTTAAGCTCTGTAACTTTTCCGTCATCTAGTTTTTCAATAAATTCATCATAAGATAATTCATTTACTTTTCTATCAAAAACATTAAATACGTAAAAAACTCCTAACATAATAATAATTAAAAATAAATATGGTAATAAACCTTTTTTTAAAGTCTTTTTATCAAAACTATTCATTACAACGCCTCCTTAACTGTATTTCAATATTATATCATAACTGTCCGTCTTTTTTTTGTCAAATTTAGATTTTTTTAATCCAGGAATCCACACAACTTTTCCCGAAGAATCTACAACAATTGGCCAAGAATCTCGATTTCGAAGAGAAACCTTTTTATCAATAAAAATATCCTTAACTTTCTTAACACCATCTAAACCTTTAACACTCATCTTGTCTCCCATCTTTCTAGTACGAACAATCAAAGGTAAAATGATATCCTGACTACTTAAACGACAAATATTATTACTATTATCTTCCGTAAAAGAAATTCTTTCAATCTGATGATTATTAGGCAATTCAACATATTGATCAAACTCAATTTCATAACTAGATATTACATCCGTATCTCGAGTCAAACTAAAATAATTATATTCTTTTCGAGCAATAACATCATTTGGAAGATTAATAAAACAATTTGCCCTATTGCTATGAATCAAATCCAAAATAATACCGATATGCCTATCTCCCACTAAAATTAAGTCATCTTGATAAAAATCTTCTAATAAATAGTATAAAATTTCCTTTTGTAAGTAAGAGTCTTCTTGTAGAAAAGAATCAATTTTTATCTTATCATCTTCCAAAACTCTTGATAAAGCTTTCATCCTTGACTTATCAATAAAACGACTGGCTTCCAATAGAGAATTACTAAATTTTAAAAACTTTAAATGTACATCTTTTTCTTCTGCTTTTAAAAAAGGAAGAATGTATTTACGATATCGATTACGAGTATACTTATCTTTATTATTAGAACTATCAACAAAATAAATGACATTATTTTCAACATCATAGTCCTCTAAATCTTTCTTCGTATAGTTTAGTAAAGGTCTCACGATCGAATAACCATCCATCTCAACAATAGGCTTAAATCCACCATATCCACTAAGATTAGAACCACGAACAATTCGCATCAAAATGGTTTCCATAAGATCATCCCCATGATGAGCCGTCATTAAATAATTTGCTTCATATTTGTGAACAATATTTTCAAAAAAAGAATATCGAATATTTCTAGCTTCATTATGAAAATTATCATCTCCATAATTTTCAATAACCATGGATTCAAAAATTAAATGATTATCTTCACAATACTTTTTTAAAAATTCAGCTTCCTGAAAACTCTCTTCTCTTACATTATGATTAACATGAGCTATAATCAAAGATAAATTATATTTATCCCTTATTTTTAATAACATATCAACCAACGCCATAGAATCCGGTCCTGTGGAACATCCAACAACAATGATATCATTTTGACGAAATATAAAACTATCTTCAATTTTAATCATCTAACTCCTCCATTAACCAAAAATATTATAACAAAAAAAGAGAAAAATAGCATTATTCTTCTGGAATTTTAATAATATATTCTCCATCTTTTGAATAAAGATATTTCTCTCTAGCATATCTAGCAATATAATCAGGATTTTGCAACTTATTTGCATCAACCTTTAGCTCTTCTTCTTTCTCTTTTAAAGCTGTTAATTCTTCATCCAAAGCTTTTTTTTCTTGATACTTGTCCAATATTTCTATCCAATATTTACCAATCGTGAATGTCATGGTAACAATAATAAAAATAGAAGAAAGACCTAATAATAACATTCTTTTTCTTGCTTTAGCTCTAGATGCCTTTTTTACCACCACACTCACCTACCTTTTCAACTTATATTATAACTCCTAATATCCATTCAAAGATAAAATAATCATAAAATTTACAGTGCTTTACACCCTTTTCTTTACAACAAAATATGACAATATAAAACCCATAATTAAAAATAATAAGAAAGCCCAACGTAAATCTGCAGAATTAATCAATAACATAAGAAAAAAAAACGAAAGAGAGAAACACATAAAAATGAAATATAATAAAATGCGATTAACTATTTTTTTGAGATTACAAAATTTTTGACAAAAACAAACGAAAAAGAAAAGAAGAATACCATACAAAAAAGATAGAATAAAACTAAGAAATTGAATTCTTAAACTCATTAACGAAATAACCGACTAAAAACGCTTTCTTCTTTTCCTTTTTTAGAATTATCAACAATATAGTCAATAGAATTGATAGAACCTTTAATCGTAACATGACCAGCCAAAGTATCTAACTTAATCAACTCTAAATCTTCTCCTTTAATAATCATAAATCCCATAGTTGTCTCCAGTAAAAAATGATTCGTATCAAAATTTTCAATTTTCTTTACTCCAGTAATAACTAAAGTTTTGCGTTCTAATAAACTAACACTATGATTATAATTATTAATACTTGAATTATCTTTATCCATAATTTGCCTCCAATACAAAATATGAAAAAAAAAGAAAAATAGAACAAAAAAAAAGATGCAAAGCATCTTTATTCTTCATCAGTTACTTCTTCAGCATTATTATATGCTTCTAGAATAGCTTCTTCAAACATTGCACGAACTTCAGGATTAATAGGATGAGCTATATCACGATATCCACCTGTAGCAGTCTTTCGGCTAGGCATAGCTATAAATAGACCGTTGTCTCCTTCTATAATTCTAATATCAT
Organism: uncultured Caryophanales bacterium; assembly: GCA_946539445.1. Lineage (GTDB taxonomy): Bacteria > Bacillota_I > Bacilli_A > RF39 > UBA660 > UBA3789. Next base: position 18,010 of record CAMNHK010000009.1, on the reverse strand, counting down.
GTACTGCAAAACTGTCATCTAATAAAATAGAAGCAATTCCTTTCATACGTGAACCTTCTTTTTCAATTTTACGTACATTTACAGATGTGATCTTCATAAGAATATTCCTCCCTCTTAAAGCAAAAACACTTCTAATAATATTTTAATATACAATATTGCAAAAAGCAACAAAATTATAACTAATGTAGCACTATATTTTTCATAATATAATCATTATAACTAAAAGACTTTATTGTATTATTGTTAACATGAATAATAAAAACAGATGGAAAGCACTGTACAATCACTCCATCAAATTCTTCAAGCTGATTTCTAGAACCCTTATAAACAAAATGCAATGGTAATCCGCACATACTTTTAATTTTTCTTCTCGCTGTATCTAAATTCATCTAGGAAACCCCACATACATTGTTCCATTGGTAATCAATCCACCTATTCCATTACTTCCATACTTTGTTTTTTCAATAGTTTCTAAAAGATTAATACTTTCATTTTTATTGGATAGAGCCAAAGAAGAAGCAATGATAGCAGGATCCAGTGCATGAATATTAATTCTTTTCGGACTAGATGCAAAATTAGCACCAGCTTTAATAAGTTCTTCATAATTAGATTGACAAGCTCCCGCAATAATAATTAAGGAATCTTGACCTTTATTAAACTTCCTAGCCTCTTTGATAGAAGAAACAAAATTCATAGAATTTTGATAATTATGAATATCTTCTTTATCATTTTTATTTGCATAGTAAGCATCATGTCCCGTAATAACCAAAATATCAGGACGATATTCTTTTAGTAATTCAAGTATATGTTTTGGCACTTCATTTTCTTTTATACAAATGCCATTAGCAGGTACTCCCATCTCTTTGTAAAAATTCATACAACGATCCAAATAATCAGGATCTCCATCAATATGCAATATTTTTCCAGGAATATAGAAGTAGTTATCTCTATCTAAGTGCATCATCAACACATTTTTTCGAATAATAGGTTCATCTTCTTCGTCCATATTTGCTTTTTCTTCCAAATGCAAATCTTCTTTTAATGAATCAGCAGATAAACGAACATTTACTCCTTGCAATAAAACAAGACCATCTCGAAAACCAACAATACGAAATAAAACATCATTATGATAAGATTTACGACTAACGAAATCTCCTATTTGAAAATTCAAATATAATCACCGTTATAATATATGCAAAAAAAAGAAAATAATACTTATTTTCTTAATTCATTCGCTAAATCTACGAAAACCTTAACATCTAAAGTTTCTGCACGAGCATTTAAATCAAAACCATGTTCATGTAAAACTCTTTCAACAATACTCAAATCATATTTTTTAAGATTATTACGAATTGTTTTCCGTTTATATTGAAAACTATCACGCAATAGTTTTTCAAAAAAAGAAAAGTCACTTAATGGATATCGATCCTTACGTTCTGTAAAGGAAATAATAACACTATCAACATTAGGTTCTGGTATAAACTGTTTACGGGAGACAAAGAATTCTTTCTTAACATGATAAAAATAATTCAATAAAACTGTAATAGAAGAGTATTCTTTACTGCCAGGAGAAGTAGAAAAACGATCTCCCACTTCTTTTTGAACCATCATAACAATCTTTTCAAAAGAAAGACCAGAAGATATGATTTTCATAAGAATAGGTGTTGTTATATAGTAAGGAACATTACTAACAAAATAGAGTTTATCAAAAGAATACTGACTAACATCCTGAACTAAATTAGATTCCAAAAAATCCTGAAAAATAACATGAACATTACTACAACCATCTAAACGCTTCCCTAATTCCTCTTCTAAATCAGTATCAATTTCATAGGCCAAAACATTACCAGCATAATGCGACAATTCACGAGTCATAATAGCTCCACCAGGCCCAACTTCAATAACAAGCGACTTACTATCAACCCCACTTACTTGCACAATTCTCTGAACGATAGATACATCTTTCAAAAAATTTTGGCCAAATCGCTTTTTAAATTTAACATCATATTTCTCCATAAATATCACCAATTGCCATTATTATAAATCATGCAGAAAAAAAAGAAAAGTCTAAGACTCTCTTCTCCTATTCATAATAAATAATATTCTTCCTATATCATATAAAATAACAATCATAGCAGGAATAATCAAAGAAATAAAGAAATTACTAGGTTTTGCAAAAAAAGATTGAATCGTTCCTAAATTTGGAATTTTAAATAAAACTTTACCATAAATAGATTCAGTTCGTACCGTAGCAGGATCAATACGACTATTATTATCACCCTTAGTAGTATAAATGGATGAATCAGAAGTTGCAGACTCTTTATTAACAATACGATGAGTAACAGCTTCGCCTTCATAATTTTCAATAGAAGAATTAAAAGTAATAATATCACCAATATTATAATTACGATCATTTTCTCTTTTTACAACAATGGCATCATTAACATCAATAGTAGGAACCATACTTTCAGAAACAACAATATAAGTACTAAATAAAGGAGTAGCGGATCCACCAGTAATTAAAATATCACCTAAATAAAGAAAGAAAATCAGTACAATTAGCAACATCATGCAAAGAATCGCAATTAAAAAAGCACGAGCGATAAAATGAAAAAAATATAAAATCTTTTGAAAAGAATTTTCAAAAACTTGTTCCATTAAATCACTCCCATCTTTACATACATTATAATACCTCAAAAATTAAAAAACTATAATTTGAGTAAAAAAAAAGAGGTGCTTTACACCTCTTTTGCTACACCACTAATAATAACTTTAACAGAATAATCTCCTGTTGTAATCAAACTAGAATCCGATAACCAAACTCTAAGTCGATAATTATCCGTAGAATTTTTCATTTTTTTTATTTTAAATAAAACCATACTGCCTTTATCAGAACCTAAAGCCGATTTTTTACTAATTGGTTGATAAGGAGAAGGGTCAAATACTTTAGAATAAGTTCCACTTTCTTCTTTTTCCAAATAAATACGAACGGAATCATCGGGAATTGTAGATAAAACCGAATCTTTAAAAACAGATATTTCATATTCAACAACTGGAGCATTATCCATTATTGTTTCGACAGAAAAATCAAAGTATTCATCATCCACATAACTGATCATACCAAATTCATCACTCATAGGAATGGCTTCTGTAATAGTAAGTCCAGGAAAATTATTGGAATATTTTAAAATTACATTTCCTCCATTAGTCTTTTCTTCTATCACTTCAGGCTTACGATTCGAAAACATAGCAAAACCAATTGCTACAAGAATCATTAAAACAAAACAGCCACCAACAAAAAAGCACCAAAACAAACCCCTTAATTCATTCTTTTTTTTCGCCATAGTACCTCCTATTGATTCACAACACCAACATCAAATTGGAAAGTTTCTAGAAGACCCGAAAGAGAATAACTATCAGAAAGCCAAGCTCTTAAGCGAAAATACTGAGTTGTATTTCCTTCTATTACACCAGAATATAACAATTTACTAGATGGTTTATGTGACATATAGGGAAGATCACTAAAAACCGGTATGATATTAGAATCAAAGCCTTTTAAGGGATGATCGCGATCATCTGTTAAAAATACTTTTACATAATTATCTTTAATCTCTCGTGGAGAAATTTGATTCTTAGTTAAATATATATCATATACAACTAAATCAGAATTAGAATTAACAATAGAAAAATCTATCAAAGACTGAGTTCCTTCTTGAACAACAGAACCATCATAACTTTTTCCAATAGAATCTGATATAGGCAAAATATTTTTCACAGTAATAAAATCATCTAATTCATATACAATCTTAACATCAGATTGATTAGAACCTCTTTTTGGTAGAAATTGATTTCTTAAGAAAAAGAAAAACATTACAAACAAGATGAAAACAATAATAATCAAAACAATTATAATCCGTTTTAATATATCCTTCTTCATAAATCCTCCACCATACTATATCATAATAAATGTATCACAAAACTTAGTGCAAGTCAAACAAGGATAAGGTATTTTCAATGGTTTTTTGTGATACTTCTTCCACAGAAACCGATAATATTTCAGCAATACGATTAGCGATAAAAGGTATGTATTTGGAAGAATTCTTCTTTCCACGATAAGGTTCAGGAGTCAAGTAAGGAGAATCCGTCTCCAATAATATATTAGAAAGACCAACCGATTCAATAATCTTAAATAAATTACTATTTTTAAAAGTAACTACACCACCTATTCCAAGTTTATATCCCATTGAAATATAGATTTGAGCCGTTTCAAGACTTCCACTAAAACAATGAATATCCCCTATAACATTAGGAAATTCTTTTAAAATAGCAATCGTATCAGCTGTAGCATCACGAGAATGAATAACAACAGGTAAATGATACTTTTCAGCTAACTGCATTTGTTTACGAAATAAATTCTTTTGAATCTCACTATTTTCTTTACCATAGTGGTAATCTAAACCTATTTCTCCCACACCAACAATCTTATCATTTTGTATTTGCTCTTCTAACTTTTCTAAATCGACCCTTGTAGTGATATCTGCTTCACTTGGATGATATCCAATAGTAGCATACACATCACCATACTTTTTACAATATTTTAAAGATTCTAATATGCTCTCCTTAGTACAACCAGATATTATTATTTTATCAATACCAGCAGATCGGTTATCCGCTAAAATAGAATCAATATCATCATAATCCTCTAAAGATAAATGACAATGAGTATCAATAAACATATAATCCCTCCAAACACATTATACTACAAAAAAAGAAGTACATAGTACTTCTTATTCTTTTGTAGTATCGATTCTCATAAACAATGGAGTTGGCGTTCCTAATTGATAAATATTATCTTCAAGGAATTGGAAATCTTTCTTACTATTCTGAATTTGTTGTAAAATACTTTCGCTAGTTCCTGGTAAGAAAGGTTCTAAGAAAACAGCACTAACACGAATAGCTTCTAATAAATGATAGATAACTGTTTCCAAACGATCCTTTTTCGTTTCATCCTTAGCTAAAATCCAAGGAGTAGTATCATCAATATACTTATTACTTGCACGTAACAAAGTAAATATTTCCGTAATTGCATCACTAATTTGAAGATGTTCCATTTTATCCGTAACACGATTTTCCAAAGAATTGATAGTTTCTAAAAATTCATCATCCATAGAATCTTTAACTTTTTTATTCGAAACTTTACCTTCAAAATATTTATTTCCCATAGAAATAGTTCTCTGAACTAAATTACCAAGAATATTTGCTAAATCTCCATTAATACGCTCAATTAACAAGTCCCTCGTAAATATACCATCACTGGCAAAAGGCATTTCATGTAAGAAATAATAGCGAACAGCATCTACACCAAACTCTTCAACCAAATCATCTGCATAGATAACATTACCCTTCGATTTGCTCATCTTACCGTCGCTCATGATTAACCAAGGATGTCCAAATACTTGCTTTGGTAGAGGTACATCCAAACTCATCAAAAAGCAAGGCCAATAAATAGTATGGAAACGAATAATATCCTTTCCAATTAAATGCAAATCAACAGGCCATTTATAAGCAAATTCATCCGTGGAATTATTAACATCATATCCAATATTCGTAATGTAATTAGATAAAGCATCAAGCCAAACATAAACAACATGCTTTGGATCAAAGTCAACAGGAATTCCCCACTTAAAAGAAGTACGAGAAACACATAAATCTTGTAAACCAGGTTTGATAAAATTATTGATCATTTCATTTTTACGAGCAACTGGTTGAATAAAATCTGGATGAGATTCGATATATTCTTCCAATTGTTTTTGATATTTGCTTAATTTAAAGAAGTAAGCTTCTTCACTCTTTCTTTCAACTTCACGACCACAATCTGGACAAACCATTTTTCCATCTTCATTTTTTACAACTTGTGTATCGGTCCAGAAAGATTCATCTGGTGTACAGTACCAACCTTCATATTTTCCAAGATAAATATCGCCTTTATCATACATATATTTAAAAATATGTTGAACCACTTTCTCATGAACAGGATCCGTAGTACGAACAAAGCGATCATAACTTGTGTTCATAATATCCCAAATGCGACGAATTTCAGCTGCTTTTTCATCAACAAATTCCTGAGGAGAAACACCAGCTTCCTTAGCTTTTAGCTCAATTTTCTCTCCATGCTCATCGGTTCCAGTTTGAAAATATACATCATAACCTTGTAACCTTTTAAATCTAGCAATTGCATCAGCAAGTACAATCTCATACGTATTACCAATATGAGGTTTACCAGAAGTATATGCAATTGCAGTTGAAATATAATATTTTTGTTTTTCCATAATCATCCCTCCAAAAAAAAATTATTATAAACATAAGGACGAATCATCGCGGTACCACCTTATTTCATAATAATTCTATTACACACTTAAATAGTTAACGCCTATTTACGCTTATACCTACCTATCGATATAAGAGTTCAGAAGCCATACTTTTATAATTTCATTACATCCATTTTCACCATTCAGGACTCTCTTATTATAACTCCATTACAAAGCTCTTCATCAACACATTTGAAATATAGCCTATTGTAGCACAATAAATTTTAAGAATCAAGTTATTCAAAATTATTTAATAATCTTGAATTATTTAGAGTAAATAAATAACGTTCTGCCTGTTCTTTAATACTATTCATCAAAGTAGTATCTTTTACCATTACTTTGATATCAAAACTTTCTAATAATTGTTTTTGATAATTACTCTTAAAAAACTTAGTAAGATCTTTTTCAATTTTATCCGAAATTTCAGAAGAAACAGAATCTCCTAATAAAAGAGATAGTTTTTTTAACAATATATTTTCATAAGATTTCATCAACTGATTCTTTATGATTCCTCTTATTTCCTTATTAATAGAAATAAAATCTTTCTTAAACAACTGATAAACATCATTATCTTTTTCCAAAGAAAAATGAAAAAGAGTATGAGATAATTTATCAATTCGAATCGTTTGAATAGATTCACAGCAATTAATAACATCATTGCGAAACTCTTCCAAAAGATTATCTAAATTCTCTGTATTTAATACAAGTGTATTTTTCTTAGCTAATTCTAAAAATTTACTACGAAGAGAATCCATAGAATCTAAAGGAGGTTTACGAATCAAAGAAGCAATATCTTCCACTAATACTTTTGTATTGTTGTTGATAGTTTCCAAGATAGCCTTTTTATAATTATCCAGATGTTGTTGTCTTAAATTTTGAATATCGTCTTCCATTTTTTCCTCCTAGTATAATTAATTTAACAAGGTAAAAAATTTTAGTCAATACTTTTACCAAACTTTTCATACATCTTATTTAGCAAAGTAACCAAATAATAAATCGGATGTTTTTCTAATTTAATAATATCTAAAACAATCACCAAATTGCTTCCTTTACTAACAAAACGAAACATATTGGTAACTGTAAAGGCATCCATAAATACTTCTTCCGTATCTAGTTTCTCAACAACAGAACCAGGGAAAACCATTTCAATAGAGTTTTTAGTTTGATGAACATGAGAAATCTTTAAACGACTAGCTAATTTTTCAAACCATTCCTCATACATATAGACAATTAAATCTTCACTTAATTTTCCAAAACGATCTTCCAATTCTTCTTTAACAAGATTAAAGGTATTTTCATCCATAATAGAATTAATCTTACGATGAATTTCAATCTTCAAGTCATCTTCTGATACATAGTGATCATCAATATGGGTAGTAACATTGATAAGAGGTTTACTCTCTTCAGACTCTTCCTTATCAATGGATTCATGATTTAATATTTTAATCTCATCCTGCAACATTTTTAGATAAAGATCTATTCCAACACTATCAATAAAACCAGCTTGCTCACTTCCCAAAATATCTCCAGCACCACGAATCGACAAATCCCTAGTCGCAATAGAAAAACCACTACCCAATTCTGTAAACTCTTTAATAACATTCAATCTCTTAACAGCGGTCTCAGTCAAAGATTTAAAAGGTTGATACATTAAATAAGCATAAGCAAATTTATCACTACGGCCAACACGACCACGAATTTGATACAACTGACTCAATCCAAAATGATCTGCATCCATAATGATTAATGTATTAACATTAGGAATATCGATACCAGTTTCAATAATAGTAGTACATATTAAAATATCAAAGCGATAATTGATAAAATCATAAATAGTAGATTCTAGATCCATTTTATTCATTTGTCCATGAGCAATCCCAATACGAGCATCTGGAATTAGATTTTGAATTTTCAAAGAAAATTCATCGATTGTTTGAACACGGTTATAAAGAATAAATACTTGTCCATCTCGTGATAACTCTTTATAAATAGCATCTTTTAAAATTTGTTTGCTCTCTTCCACTACATAAGTTTGAACAGGAAAACGATTTACAGGAGGAGTTTCTATTAAAGATAGACTACGAATTCCAACTAAAGACATTTGCAAAGTTCGAGGAATAGGCGTAGCCGTTAATGTTAAAACATCAACATTTGCTTTATATTGCTTAATCTTTTCTTTATGAGCTACTCCAAAACGTTGTTCCTCATCAATAATAAGTAAACCTAAATCTTTTAAATGAATATCATCACTCAATAAACGATGAGTTCCAATTACCATATCGATTGTTCCATCTTTTAATCCAGATAATATTCTCTCTGTCTCCTTAGGACTGGTAAAACGATTTAATAAACCAATACTAACAGGAAAATTTTGAAATCTTGTTAACGCATTTTCATAATGTTGATTAGATAATATAGTAGTTGGGCATAGAAATAAAACCTGTTTAGAATCTAAAATAGCTTTAAATGCCGCTACAAAAGCAACTTCTGTCTTTCCAAATCCTACATCCCCACATAATAATCGATCCATAGGAATCGGTTTTTCCATATCTTCTTTAATTTGTTGAATAGCACGTTTTTGATCAATAGTTAAATCGTAAGGAAAATCATTTTCAAATTCTGTAGACATTTCACAATCAGGAGAAAAAGCAAAACCTTTTTTCATCTCACGTTCTGCATATAAACGAATTAATTTTTCGGCCATATCTGTTACTTTTTCTTTAACACGAGATTTTGTTTTTTGCCAATCAGAACCTCCTAATTTATTCACTTTAGGAACTAATCCTTCTCTACCAGAATATTTACTCAATAAATGAATTTTTTCAACAGGTATATAGATTTTATCTGTACCCTGATACAACACTTCTAAATAATCTTTAGTAACATCATTTAAAGTCAAAGACTTAATACCGTTATAGACACCAATACCGTGTACATTGTGAACAACATAATCTCCAACTTCTATTTTATTAATATCTTGAATCGCAGTAGAATATTTAAACTTGGTATTATACTTTTTTTTGCTTTCAACTTTCTGAAATAATTCATTCGAAGTCAACACAACAAAATTATCATAAATAAAACCCTGATTTAATTCATTTTCAACGATATTTACTTCCCCTAAACGAATAGAATCAAAAGATGACTCAACAACTTTCATAGTAAGATGTTTTAACACACTTCGAATCTGATACTTTTTCAAACATATTAAAACCGTCTTATGATTTTGAATTTGTTCATAAATAAAATGATTTAACATATCCACATTTTCATAGAAATTACTAATAGTTTTTACATTAAAATCATGCATTTTATCAATATAATCAAAGGAATTAACATTATTTAATGACAAATAGAAAATTGGAAAGCTTGAAATTAAAGAATGAAAATCAAACATATAAGAAGACGAAAACAAAGTATCCTTCTCTTCTTTATAAGTAACAGTTTCTTCTAAAATATTCACAAAACTTAATTCTAATTGATTATAATCCTTAAAAAAAGTATAACAATCTGGTAAATAATTAGAAATATTGGCAACTTCTTCATACATAGGCAAATATTTTTGTTTACCAAAATGCTCTTCTTCAGTCTCTTTAAACGTTAAAAACTCATGAAATGGTTTAATTTGAATGGATGAAACAGAATGAATAGACTTTTGAGTATCTGGATCAAAGAAACGAATGGATTCGATTTCATCATCAAAAAATTCGATACGAATAGGATTATCTTCATCAATAGAAAAAATATCTACTATAAAACCACGAGAAGCAAATTCACCAGTTTTATTAACCAAAGTAGTATGTTCATACCCACAAGAAGAAAGTTTATGAATTAAATCAGATGGACTAATAACATCACCAACAGATAAGTGAAGAATAAATTTTTGATAATCATCTTTAGTAGGTAAATATCTTAAATAACCCATTAAATTAGTAATAACAATACTCTTTTTACGATTAACAATACGATTAAGAGTCTCCAAACGATTAATACGTAAATCTGGCGACATTGCTAATGCCTCACTAGTCAAAAAATCATCCATTGGAAACAAGAAAACATCAGAATTATAATTTGATAAAGAACTATATAATTTATTTGCTTCATAAATACTATTAACAACAACAAGAATATTACGATTTTGAGTCGAGAAAGTATGATTTAAAAGCAAACAAAAAAATTCATCGGTCATATTATATATACCCATGTTTTTTTCGAGTGAAAAATCTATAAATTCTTCCAAAAACTTCATAGTATCACCTATTCTTTTTGTTATATTTACTCATTAAATCTCCAAATGGAAGTGAAAAATAATCATGAAGAACATCGCATAATACTTGATATAAAGAATTCAAAGTATCTAAATCACCTTTAGAAAAATGACCCAAAACATAATCTTTAGTATCTCCATCCGAATTTTTAGAAATACCGATTTTTAGACGTTTATAATTAGAAGATTGAAGCGAATTTTCAATACTTCTTAGACCATTATGTCCCCCACAAGAACCATTAGCTTTTAATTTAAAATTGCCAACTATCAAATCCATATCATCAGAGATAACAAGAATATCATTAATATCAATGTGATAATAATTAACAACTTTAATAACAGAATTTCCAGACAAATTCATAAAAGTCTGAGGTTTTAAAAATATAACTTTTTCACCTTCTAAATCAGTCTGAAATAATAAGCCATCAAATTTTTTTTGCCACTTAGGAGAAAGATTTAAGGTTCCTAAATAATAATCAAGAAAAGAAAAACCAACATTATGACGAGTGTTTTCATAATCCTTACCAGGATTTCCCAAACCAACGATTAATTTCATAAAATCACTTCCTATTATGATATTCATTATAAATAACAGATTTTGCAACATTTCGCTCTTTTGCAACAATTTTAATAGCATCCATTTCACTGATACCATCTTCTAAGTATATTTTAACATGATCTACAATATCCAAATTACTATAATCGATTATTTCTTTATTTCCTTCAACAACAATGACAAATTCACCTTTCATAGAATCAACTAAAGGTAATAACTCCTTAATAGTCCCACGAGCAATTTCCTCATGAATTTTTGACAATTCTCTACAAATACAAATAGAACGATTACCAAAAACAAGAAGCATATTTTTTAAAGTAGAAGAAATTCGATGAACAGACTCGTAAAAAATCAAAGTAAAACGATAATCTTTAAGAGAACGCAATTCTTCCAATTGTTTATTGGATTTTGCGTTTAAAAAGCCATAAAACAAGAAAGGAGAAGGTTCAATTCCAGAAACCGTTAAAGCTGGAACAAAAGCTGTAGCTCCAGGTAAGCTAATAACAGAATGTCCAGCGGCAATGACACCTCTAGCAACAATATAACCAGGATCACTAATAATAGGCGTTCCCTGATCTGTCACAAGTCCAACATTTTTTCCTTCTTCTAATAGGTTACAAACCGTTTGAATCATATCAGATTCATTATATTCATGACAACTTAAAAGTTTCTTTTTTATATCATAATGACTTAACAACAACCCTGTATCACGCGTATCTTCACACAAAAGTACATCAACACTTTTTAAAACATTTAAACTACGCAAAGTAATATCATCTAGATTACCAATAGGAGTTGGTATTAAATATAAACTAGAATTAGAATCATAACTTTTTTGTATCATAAACAAATCTCCTCCTGCAATTTCTTGTATTCATCTGTCATTGAACCGTCTAAATTATATTGAATAAATGGTTTATCAATGATTAAACCAGGTTTTCCACATTTTTGTCCTTCAATTAATACAAGTGTTGACTCCTTGTTTATATTCTCAAACAAAAACCGAATTCGTTTTGGTTCAAAATGATAATCGCGAAGTAAAGACAAAATATCCATTAAGCGGTCACATCGATGAACAAGAGCAATATTACCATTATCTTTCAAAATTTTTTTTGCACAATCAAAAACATCCTCTAATTTAAATAATACTTCATGTCTAGCAACCATTTTTTCATAAGAAAGATTAAAACTACTATTATCTTCAACTTTAAAGTAAGGAGGATTACATAATACTAAATCAAATTCATTTAAATGATCCATAGCAAATTTTTTAACATCTTGATGAACAATTTGAATACGGTTTTCTAAATGATTATACTGGATAGATTTTTGTGCAAGAGCAGCAATATTATCTTGAATTTCAACACCGACAATATCACTATTTGTCCTTTTAGAGACAATAATAGGAACAACACCATTACCAGTACAAAAATCTACAATTTTCTTATCACGCATGCGAATAGTTGCATAATTAGCAAGAATAATACTATCCAAAGAAAAAGAAAAATAATCAGAATTTTGATAAATTTTCAAATTTTCATATCCTAAAATATCATCTAATCTTTCCACTATTTTTCATCATCCTTAGAAAATTTAACAATTCCTTGGTCTTTTAAATCAACAGAATAAGTTTTATTAAAAACATCCACAGAAACAACTTTTCCCATTCCGAGAGGAGTATCAGCTATTAACCCAATTTTAGGCAAATCTTTTTTTAATTCAGTATAAGTATCATTTTCATAACTTAAACAACATAATAATCTACCACAAATACCATTAATTTTAGAAGGATTTAAAGCTAACATTTGATTCTTAGCCATATTAATAGATACACTATTAAAATCTGTTAAGAAAGAATTACAACAAAGAAATAATCCACAAGGTCCTAAACCACCAATTTTTTTAGCTTTATCACGAACACCAACCTGTCTTAATTCGATTCGAGTTTTATACTTGGAAGCCAATTTCTTTGCTAATTCACGAAAATCAACACGATTTTCAGATAAAAATAGAAAAACTAATTGAGTATTATCTAAAGAATAATATGCTTCAACAAAATTCATATCTAAATTTAAACTTTTACTATATTTTTTTGCATCATTTAAAGCCTTAGCAGCGCTTTCTTTATTCTTCTCCGCCTTCTTCAAATCATCCTTAGAGGCCAAGCGAACCACTTTAGCTAATGGTAAAACCAAATGTTCTTGTTTTTCTTTATAAGATTCTTTCGTAACTTTTCCGATATAAGAACCATTTTCGGTTTCAAAAACTACTAAATCATTTCTTTTTAATTCAAAAGAGTTAGGAGATAAATAATAAACACTCTTCGTTTGTTCAACACTAACTACAACCACATCCATCATAATAACTAACCTCCAATAATAAATTTCGAAAATATAGAATCTAACCACAATTTATAATTAACATTATAATCAAGATTAACTAAATTCGACTCAATAACACTAATAATATTTAAGATTTTATTTTGAGAAACACCCTTCAAAATAGAGATAATAGTCTCATCTAAATTTGAAATAGAGAGATATTTTGAATTCAAATAAGATACCAAAATAGTCTCTATGATATGAAATTTTTCCTTTGATATAGTTTTATCAACAATAACATCACTAATAAAATAATTATATTTTATAAAAAAATCTTGAGGATGAATAACACAGGAAAGCAAATCATAAATAGATTCATCTGCTACAAAAGAATCAATAGATTCTTTAATAGAAAGGACTTGGCATCTTGATATAATAGTATCAATAATATGATAACGATTATCTGTCAATAAAATTGCAATTATATTATCCTCAGGTTCTTCTAAAAACTTTAACATAGTATTAGCAGAAGATGAATTAAGTTGTTCTGCTTGATGAATAACATAAATTCTTTTTCCATTTAATAATGACTTATTACTGAAATCCGATTGTAACTCCAATAGTTGATTTTTCTTAATAAAATTTCCATCTGGATAAATGAATTTGATATCCGGATAATTACCATTGTCAATTTGATGAATAATTGGATCATCCGAGCAACAAATAGACGAATATTTATCATTTAAAATAATCATCTTTATAAAAGATAAAATACAAGAATAGTCATCATCATAATTATTTAACTCAATTAAATACGCATGAGAAAGATGCCCATTTTCAATAATGGAATCCGCATAATCAAAAAATTTCTTTTTTATCAATGACAATTCTCCCATAACACCCTCACAAAAACATTTTAAAGAAAACTAAACAAATCATTCCAGGAATTCCTAAAAAAGAAACACAAAATAAAGTAATTTCATTTATTGGAAGCATTCCAAAATAAGATAGAAAAAAGAAATTATATAAAAACAACAATATACCAGCAAAAATAATTTTCTTAATAAAGAATAGAATAAATTTCACACAAATCACCTAATAATTCATATGAAAAATAGTAAAAACTATTCAATAACTTTTCTATCACTTAGGGCTCTTTCCAAAGTTAAACTATCTACATATTCCATGTCAGCACCAATTGGAACTCCACTAGCTAATCTAGTAATACGTATATCTAAACCATCCAATATCTTTTTAATATATAAAGAAGTAGTTTCCCCTTCAATACTCGGTTTAAACGCAAATATTATTTCATGAAATTTTTCTTTATGAATACGATCAAGTAACTTACTAAGACCAATATCTTCTGGATTAACACCATCAAGAGGAGAAATCAATCCATCTAAAACATGATATTTTCCATGAAACATACCAAGTTTTTCAAATAAAAAAACACTTTTAGAATCTTCTACTACACATAAAATATCATTATCCCTAACACTATCTTTGCAGATATAACATTCATCTTGATCTGTTAAAAGATTGCAATTAGAGCAATTATGAATTTTTTTCTTAACTTCAACTAAACTAGAAGAAAATAAATCAATTTGTTCTTCTTCTAATTCTAAAACAGAAAAAGCCAGTCTTTCGGCTGTTTTCTCCCCTATACCAGGTAAATATTTAAAAGATTCGATCAAACTCTTAATACTATCTGGATACATAATAAAACCTAAAATAAACCTGGAATATTACCAAATTTACCCATTTTCTTTTCCATTGCAGCATCAATTTTTTGATTTGCTTCATTCATAGCAACAACAATCATATCTTGAAGAGCTTCAATATCATCATGATCTAAAGATTCAGCATCAATATCTACACGAACTACTTCTTTTGTTCCTTTAAGAGTTACCTTAACAAAAGAACTTTCACCAGTAAATTCAGCAGAATCAACTTCTTCTTTGGCTTTTAACATATCTTTTTGTAAAGCTTGAGCTTGCTTTAACATAGCTTGCATATTCATAAATAAAACACTCCTTTATTCAACTTCAACAATGTCACCAAAAAGGTCCATTGCACTACTAGATATTATATCATCTTTCTTAATTTCTTCCAATATAACTTTTGGCTCATCTAACACTTCATAAGATATTTTATTTTTTAATTTAGTAATATAATCCTTTTTTAGGTTTTCCCATTCATCATCAGAAACAATAGCAAAATTCTTATCAGAATTAGTGATTTTATGATAAATCTCAGATAATTTATCTAATAACAATAAATTTTGTTTAACAGAAGAATCATATTCAAAGCTAATTAAAATATTATCTTTACTAACAACCCTAATTTTAGAATCCAACAAATTACAAACTAAATAACCAATTTCTTGATCAAAAGTATAATCTTTTAATTTTTCAAAATTCTTAGACTCTTCTATGAGCAATTTCTTATCAGCTAAAGCAAAAGTATTATTAATACGAACCTTCATAATTTTATCTAAATTACGAATAGTAGGAACATTTACAGAAGAATTAGAAAAAGAATTAGTATCAATATCGTCATTATATTCTTTATCAAAATCAAATTCATCATCAGAATCATCCACTGCTTCATAAGAATTTTTAGAAACAGAAGATGTAGACTCCAAATCTTTATCTACAGAAATATCTTCAGATAAAGAATTGTTAGAAGAATTGATATTTTCCACAAGTGAATTATTTCCTTTAATATCAACGATTTTAGAAGAATTTGAAGAATCATTTACCGCATTTAAATGAATAAAATTCAATAAAAACATTTCAATATAGATTCTTGAATTATTACTTTTTTTAATATCGAACATTTTTTCGTTTAATTGATTTGTAAAAGACATCAAACTATCAATTGAACATGGTAGATTTACTCCTTTTAAATAATAATCCACAAGTATATTTCTACAATAATTAAGGATTTGAATAAAAATTTGTATTAAATTTTTACCATTTTGTTCAAATTCTGAAACACATTGCAAAACATAAGAAACATTTCCATTAAAAATATTAGACAGAAAATCAGAAATTTGATTATAAGAAATAGTACCATTTACTTCGTTGAAATCATCAATAGTTATTTTAGAATCGCTAAATGAATTAAGTTTGTCAAGTAACCCCAAAGCATCACGTAATCCACCTTCAGAAAAAACAGCTATATTATGTATTACATCATCATCAATTTTAATTTTTTCAGTTTTACAAACATATTTTAATCTATTTTCAATAACTTCATTTGAAATACGCTTAAACGAAAAACACTGACAACGAGAAATAATTGTTTCAGGAACCTTTTGAGGATCTGTTGTAGCTAAAATAAAAACAGCATGTTCAGGAGGTTCTTCCAATGTTTTTAATAATGCATTGAAAGCACCAATAGAAAGCATATGAACCTCATCAATTATATAAACTTTATAAGTTAATTCACTAGGAACTAAAGATATTTTATTTTTTAAGTCTCTAATTTCATCAACACCATTATTAGAAGCGGCATCAATTTCTATAATATCAATACAATCTTTTGAAAAAGAAGATTTACAATGTTCACATTTTTTACAAGCAACACCATCTATAGGATCTAAGCAATTAATATCTCTTGCAAAGATTTTAGAAACAGTAGTTTTTCCAGTACCTCTAGGTCCAAAAAACATATAAGCATGAGAAAAATTATGATGAATAATAGAATTTTTTAAAGTTTTTATAATAGAATCTTGACCGACAACAGAATCAAAATCATCGGGACGATATTTACGATATAAAGCTTGATACATATACAAACCTCCCATTCGCATTTATTATAACATAAAAGCAAAGAAATTACTTATTTCTTTGCTTTTTAAAAAAAGTATTTAACAATTTTTTTGAACGTTCCATACAAAGATTAGTTTTAAATAAAACACCAGGATTAGTAGAATCAGATTCAAATATTTTACGAATAATAGAATCATTAGTTAAATCAGAATTACTAAGAGCGGAATAAACATTATGAATACGAGATTGTTTAATAGCGCTTGCACACATAGGACAAGGATCAAGAGTTACATACAAATCACAATCATCTAGGCGCCAATTATTCATTTTTTTTGAAGCCTCGTGAATAGCAATCAATTCAGCATGATATAAAGAAGAATGGTTTGATTCCTTTTGATTATAAGCATAAGAAATAATCATGTTGTTTTTAACAATAACAGCACCAATTGGAACCTCATTTAATTCAAATGCCTTTTCTGCACACTCAAAAGCTAAATTCATAAACTCATCATTCATAATTCCTCCAAATAAAAAGTGCACATGAAAGGCGGACCTTAAGGCTGCTATCTTCCGATCCTGACCTGGTTCAATCACTTTCATTGCACAAACATATTTTATTATAAGATATAGAAAAAGTAAAACAAAATAGTTATTTTTATAGAAAGAATTAGTAAATAATCATTATTATACTTATATATTCAAGTACTTAATATAAAAAC
>CAMNHK010000008.1 GCA_946539445.1 uncultured Caryophanales bacterium | reverse complement strand
CATTAGAATTTGTACCTGGTTTTGGTACAAGGGCGGTTGAGCCTGGAGCATTGGCATTAGTAGACGAATTACCACCTGGTAGTTCAATAACCGCTTCCGTTCCTTGTGTATTGGTATTACCAGTTCCTGCTCCTGTATCGGTTGAATTTCCAGCAGGAAGTTCTATCACAGAATCGGTTCCAGAAACAGAAGTTTCTGCTGCTGCAGCAACACCTAAATCTTCATCCGTATTAGATGCATTAGCTTCTGCTTCCGCTTTAGCTTGAGCATCGGCTTCCACCATTTGATTTACTTTATTTTGTAAATGTTGAAGAGCCGCTTGATTAGACTCTGGATCTTTACTTAACTCTTCAATTAAGGAACTAATATTATCCGTTTCTTCCGAAGTTTCAGAAAGATTTGAAAGATCGGATTTCATTTTTTCTACATTTGGAGCATTTGTTTCGGTATTTGTATCGACATTTGTATCCGTAGATGTATTACTACTAGAATCCTTATTAGTATTACTATAAAGGTCTGGGTGAATTTTCTTAATAGCGGCGCGATATTCTTTCTTAGCAGCTTCAAATTCTGCATCAGTTATTTCTCCATTTTTATGGGCTTGACGAATAGCATCAAATTGTTGATTTAATTCAGCACATTTTTGCGTAGCTTCGCTCAAACTACTAACATCAACACCATTTTGGTTAGAACCAAAAACCTCTTCTTTAGATAAAATACCTTTTTCGCATAATTGATTAAGCGTTTCTTGAGTAGTTAATCCTTCTGTTTGGATAGAAGAAAGATCAACATCCCCTTTCAAAGAATATTTAACATTATTAAATACAAATTCTCCTCCACCAATTAAACCAGCAGCAAGGAATCCATAAATACCAGCTTCTCCCACTTGCTTCCAATCAACTTCAAAAGGAATATCTCCGCCTGTAACTAAAGAAGCAAAGAATGGATCTAATATTTCTTGTACAGATTCCTCGAATCCTTCACTAATCATATTAGCAAGGAATTTCGAATGAACTAGTTTTTGAAGGCTACTAGAGAATACACCTTTTCCTAATACATCAATACCACCTAATACATATTGTAATCCGGCCTCTGATAATCCATCCAACAATCCATACATAGCAGCACTAAATTGACTCATTCCCATTTGAAGTCCTTTTTCTCTGGCATTACCACCAGCAGAAGCACCCATTAAAACTGTACCAGCAAGTGGATTAACCAAACTACCAACTAATAAAGATGGAGCCATATTACCGATAGTAGAAGACAAATTATAACTTCCCGTCGATAAAACTTTCATAAGTTTTTCATCACTATATTTTTCTTCTAAATACTGAAGTAAATACATTGTCTTATATTCCTGAAATCCTAATTCACCATCGGCATTGAAAATATTATCAATTCCTTCAGCAAAACGATTTAATCCATCTCCAAATCCTTCTTTGACCATTAGACCAATAACTCTCTCATCACCAGAACCCTCATATTGCGTATAAATAGAATCCATTTTACCTTGAACTTTAAGAAATTCTTCATATCCATGGCGTTGAACAGAAACAGCTCTTCTCGATTCCATAAAACGTCCTAATTGATCAGTACGTCCTGTATTTTGGAAATAATTGAACATTTTAAGTTCATCATCATTTAAGTATTGAAATTCATCATAAAAGTCTCTAATAGCATTGGCATTGTAAGAAACATCAAAAGGAGGTTCATCATCACTCTTAAATCTACCCCAACCGCTCGTTTTAAAACTTAACTGCTGAGTTCTCGAAAAGAAACCAATATAATCCGTTTTTCCAGTCGCAACTGCATATTTATAATACTCAGCAATTTGAAATTCCGTAGGAACTATCGTATTGCCATTTGCATCTTTAAAAACGAAGTTTCCAATATTCGTTCCAGACCATCCTAAAGTTCCAGTCGTATCATTCTCTATTTCTGGTCTTATAACCCATTCAACAGAATCAATTGGTAAAGAAGAATTCTGTTCAAAATCTTCACTAGATAAATACATAGAGAAAGCTTTTTCAAAGGCATAATTTTTAAACTGAGTTAAAACAGCTTTCGCAGCCATTAAATCATTTTGGCTTTGGTCAAATGCTTGCATGGTTTTCCAAGCATCTTCCGTCATTTTTATTTCAGCATCTGTAATGGCATAATTTCCACCTAAAGTATACCTATCATATATTTCTTTAGCCGAATCATATTTTCTACGTTCTTCATGATACTTTTCTTCCATATTATTAATTTGAGCATCATATTTATCACAAATAGAAATGTAATAATCATAGCAAGCATCAGGCGAATCAAAAGTCATTCCAGCAGTAGCTCCACTAGAAAGATCTCCAGAATTTGGATTCATATTGAAACTTGCAAAAAGAGACATAGCCGAAGCAAACGTTCCACAAGCTTCTACAATAGAATCATATTGACTCATACGAGCATTAAAATTAGCAGAATCATTATTTTTAACGTAAGTTGAATAATCTTTTCTACCATCATTCAACCGTAATTGTAAATTCTGAAACATTTCAGATTGAGCATCAAAAGATACTGGTACACCAAGTAAAGAAGGAAGATCTTCAAACATACCATCTTGAGCAGCTCCTATTAAGCTTTCAGCAGTAAACAAATCAAGCATTCCATCCATGGCGTTATTACAAGCGTTTCGATAAGCAAATAGCTCATCTAAAACCTCTTTTTTGTCTTCTAATTTTTGCGTATATTCCGTCTTTTCCGCCTCATATGCTTCATTTTCGGCTGTTAATGCATCAATTTCTGCTTGTAAAGCAGCATTATCATACTTTGGAACACGATAAGTACCCGTCAAATTTCCTTCATTATCATAGGATGGAAACTCATCGTATTCTTGCATCTTTGCTCGATTTTGGGCAATGGTTGTTTTATTATTTTCAATGGTTTGTTTTAATAAATCAATATACTCACTAGTAGCCGTAATATCAGCATCTACGAAATCCAAAGCAAGTTGAAGAGTAGCAAAATTAAATCCAACATCACTTACTTCCACATTTCCATCTACTGGATAAGCGGACCCACCCATTGGTTTCCCGTTAATAACTAATTGAGATAATAACTGGCTAGCAGCTTGTTCATGGCTAGCAAGATTTTGAGAAGTATTACTAATACTGGTTTTATCAAATAAACCATCAAATTTTAAAACCGGTTGATAATTATTTCGCCTGGTATCAGCGGCAGGAGTAAATCCTCCCCCTCCTCCACCATCTGAAGCAGATCCTTGTTCTTTTTGATTGGTAGGATTCTTTTCAACAGCCGATAAAGTATGATCCAAATCATTATAGACTTCTTCCCGATCACTTTTCATAGTCTTTAAAGTTCCTCTTAAAGCCGTAACTTCAGAAAAGACATTAGAAAGTTCGGAATCTAGCCCCGATTGATTGGATAAATAATCATATAATTCTTGATTCAATTTAATAAGAGTATCCACATGATCAATATCTTGTCGAATATCTCCCATTACCCTTGTAAACTCTGCCGTATCAGAAGGAAGAGAAATATCCATTCCTTTTAAAGAACTTACATCTCCATAAATTCCTTCTCCAATAGGAACTCCAACTACAAAGTCATCAAGCTTATCACTAATAACACTTTTATTCTCAATAATTTTGTCATAAGACTCTTGAATTTTTTGATATTCAGCCAGTATTTCTTCTTTTGTTTTAACAACTTCTTTTCCCATTTTTATTACCTCTCAAGTCCATAATACTACTCTTCGTATTATCCTATAATAATAGTATCATAGGAGAATAAAGATTTCAATTAAAAAAGGCGAAAAAAAAGAAGGAAAATCCTTCTATTTTTGAAATTGAGAATTATATAAATTAGCATAAAAACCACCCTTGGCAAGTAAATTCTCATGCTTTCCTTGTTCTACAATATTTCCTTCATTCATAACTAAAATTAAATCCGCATTTTTAATAGTACTTAAACGATGAGCGATAATAAAGGACGTTCTTCCTTCTGTAAGTTTATCCATCGCCTTTTGAACCAATTCCTCTGTACGAGTATCAACATTGGAAGTAGCTTCGTCTAATATTAAGAAAGGGGCATCTTCAATCATACCTCGTGCAATCGTAATTAACTGCTTTTGTCCAGAGGAAATTGCTTCATTATCCCCCACTCTAGCATCTAAAGCTCCTGGCAACGTTTTAATAAAGTGATCAATTCCAACCGTTTTACAAGCATTCCAAATAGTCTCGTCCGTGACATTTTTTTGATTATATTGAATATTTTCTCGAATCGTTCCATCAAATAGCCATGTATCTTGTAAAACCATAATAAATAATTCATGAATATTATCTCTACGCAAATTACGAATAGACTCTCCATCAATTCTAATATCTCCATCTTGAATATCATAAAATTTCATTAATAAATTCACCATAGTAGTTTTACCAGCACCAGTAGGTCCAACAATGGCTATTTTTTGCCCTGATTTTACCTTAGCACTAAAATCTTTGATAATCGTTTTTTTAGAATCATAACCAAATTTAACATGATCAAACTCAATATTACCTTTAACCTTTTTCTTTTCTAAATAACCGGTTATTCCATCTTCACTTGAGAATTCTTTTTCATCGACAAATTCAAAAACTCTCTCGGCAGCGGCCGCAATAGATTGCATCGTAGTCATAGCTTGAGCAATTCTAGACAAAGGATTGGTAAACATACGAATATAAATCATAAAAGCTACAATGACTCCAAAACTAATTTTATGATTCATTACCAAAAGAGCACCAACAACGCAAACTGCCACATACCCAAAGTTACCAATAAATCCCATGATAGGTTGCATGATACCAGATAAAAATTGGCTCATTCGATTACTATGATAAAGTTGATTATTAATACGGTCAAATTCAGCCATAGCGCTTTCTTCCCCATTATAAGCTTTTACAACATTATGGCCAGAATATATCTCTTCAATGTGTCCATTTAATTCTCCAAGTTCTTTTTGACGACGAGTAAAATATTTTTGACTAGTTTTTAATAATAGAAAAGAAAGACCAAATCCAATAATACTAGAGGCAATTGCCGTTAATGCCATCACCCAATTGGTAACAAACATCATAATAATAGAACCTAAAAACAAGGTAGTATTCGATACAAAAGAAGTAATGGTATTGCTCATATTAATACCAATGGTGTCAACATCATTCGTAACTCGAGATAAAATATCTCCTGTTTCATGAGTATCAAAATATTTTAAAGGTAAAACGTTAATTTTAGAACTAATATAACTTCTTAATTTCTTAGAAAAACCAATTCCAACATAAGCCATAATAAGTCCTTCTAAATATCCAAAGATAGAACTAATAATATAAATAACTCCTAAAATAATAGAACGTTTCTTTAATTCCTCTTCATCCATTTTTGGTTCAATAATATGTTGAATCGATTTAGGAAGAGAAGATACCTTTTCTAAGAAATCCTCGGTTACTTGAGAGGCATCAAAAGAAGAAATAACTCGAATAAATTGAACTTGATCATCCACCGAAACAACTTCATTTTGGAAGGTAAATTCCGTAAAATAAGCAGCTAATTCTTCGTCGGAAAGAGAAGAAATGGAAGAAATTATTTTCTTTGGATTACTAGTTTCTTCCTCACTCGGAACATAAGAATTTGCTATGGTTGAATGCTTCATCATTTCTTTTGAAAAGGATTCTAAATTCGCAATATTGGGTTTAATTCCGTCGCTGATAACATCCGTTACATCGGCTAATTTATTAGGAGCAATCGTTGATAAAACAGCGGAAAACATAGCAAGCAGAATAGCAAGAATCATCATAAAACGCCATTTATCAAGCATTTTAAATAATCGAAGCATTGAGCCTTTAAAGTCTTTTGACTTTTCTTCCGCATTAATTCCATGTCTAGGCATTTTGCAACTCCTCCTCACTCAATTGTGATAAAGCAATTTCTTTATAAATTTCACAATTTTTTAATAATTCTTGATGGGTTCCTATACCAACACATTCCCCTTTATCCAAAACAACTATTTTATCAGCATTCATGATGGTACCAATTCTTTGAGCGACAATCATACTAGTAGCCCCTTTCGTATATTTCTTTAATTCAGCACGTAAAGTGGCATCGGTTTGATAATCCAAAGCACTAAAGGAATCATCAAAAATGTAAATTTCAGGGTCTCTAGCAATCGCTCTAGCAATGGACAATCGTTGTTTTTGTCCTCCACTGACATTCGTTCCACCACGTGCAATATGAGCCTCATACTGTCCATCCATTTTCTCAACGAAATCCTTGCCTTGAGCAACACGAATCGCATCCTGTACCTTTTGCATAGAAGGCTTTTCACGACCATTGTCTCCATAAGAAACATTATCATAAACACTACCATTAAACATAAAGGCCGTTTGAGGAATATAACCAATTTTATTATTAAGAGCCTTTAATTGATAGTCCTTTACATTCACCCCATCTACGAATACTTCTCCATCCGTTGCATCATAAAGTCTAGGAACTAAATTAATTAAAGTACTTTTACCACTTCCAGTAGACCCAATAAAAGCAATTACTTCTCCTGCATTTACTTTAAAACTAATATTCTTTAATAAATACTCATCGGCATCGGGAAAACGGAAACTAACATTACGAAACTCAACCGTTCCTTTTTCACTCGTATTTCCATCAAATTCACCAGAAACAACGGATACTTCTGCATCTAATACTTCATTCAAACGTTTAGCTGAAACTTGAGCACGTGGTAAAACCATAAAAATCATCGTAAGCATCAAGAAAGACATAATAACTTGCATCCCATAACTAGAGAATACAACCATATTACTAAAAGTAGTAATCTTATCCATCATACCACTTTGTATAATTAAATAAGCCCCCACTACATAGATTCCCAGATGCTGAAAGTGCATAACAAAATTCATAATTGGCTCCATTAAAGCAAACGTTTTTGTAACTTTTAAATGAATCTTCGTAATTTCATCATTAACATCCTCAAAACGATTCTTTTCAAACTCTTCGGCATTAAAAGCATGAACAACACGAATACCCGTAATATTTTCACGAGTAACACCATTAATCTTATCGGTTAATATTTGTATTTTAGCAAATCGTGGACTAACAGTACGTATGATTAATAAATTAGTAACCACGATAATGACAACTCCACAACCAGTTACCAAACTTAATTCTCCACTCTTACCAAGAATCTTAAACAAAGCCCAAACTGCCATAACAGGAGATTTAATAAGCATTTGTAATCCCATCGCTAATAACATTTCAATTTGAGATACATCATTGGTAGTACGAGTAATCAAACTACTAGTAGAAAACTTCTTAATTTCGGCAATTCCAAAGGACTCTACTTTTTCAAAGATTTTACGTCTCATGGAGCGAGAAAAACGGGCAGACAACAAAGAGGTACAATAACCAACACAAATCGTGCAAATAAGGCTTAAAACTGCACATAAAAGCATATGTCCACCAGCTGCAAAAATTTGTTGCATCGTACTCTCTTCTGTTTGCACTAATCGCGTAATTTCACTCATATATTCTGGCAAACGTAAATCTAAAAAAACAGAAAAAATAACCAAACATGCAACTATAAACATAATGAAATAATCTTTTCTTTCTAAATTGCGAAATAACTTTAACATATTTTACCCTCTTTCTTTAAATTCTCTTGCATTTTATGACTAATCGATAAAAAAAGTTCCAATTCACTAGGAGAAATATCTTTTATAATTTCTTCTCGAACACAACGAGCATTCTCTTCCAAACTAGACAACATTTCTCGACCAAGATCTAATAAAAGGATTTGAACTTTTCTACCATCCTTTTCATAAGCACTTTTTTCTAGAAAACCCTTTTTTTGCATTTTATCAATGACATCCGAAATAGCCGCCTTAGATATTTCAAAATGCTCTTGAAGATCTTTCAAAAAAACAGGATTCTTTTCCGAATGACTTAAGAATTTTAATATTCTCATTTGTAAAGGACTAGGACATATTCGAAGGTTTTCTTCTTGATGTAATTCAAATAATCGTCTCTTAATAGATAAGTCTAAAGACTTAACTTCATATAAGATATCAATCTCTTCCATAGAATCACCCAACGATAATCATATGCCAAATAAAAAGAATAGTCAAGTACTTAACTATTCTATTTTTTATTCACTTCGAAGGGCTTCCACTGGATCTTTTTTAGATGCTATCTTAGCAGGAATAAATCCCGCTATAACAGTAAGTACTACACTAATAATAATTAGTATAATCGCCCCATCTACTGGAAGAACAGATATATGACTAATATTAACCATATTCTTAATAATAATATTAATAGGAATATTTAAAATAATAGTAACAAGAATACCCAATACTCCAGCTCCTAAACCTTCAATTAAGGTTTCAGCATTAAATACCCTAGATACATCTTTTTTACTAGCTCCAATAGCACGTAAAATTCCAATTTCTTTGGTTCTTTCAATTACAGAAATATAAGTAATAATTGCAATCATAATACTAGATACAATTAAACTAATCGCAACAAAAGCAATTAATACACTACTAATAACATTAACAATTGTACTTACACTACTCATCATAATCCCAACAACATCAGTATATTCAATTTTATCATTTTCATCTAAGTCTTTATTGTAATCCTCAATAATTTTAACAATTTCTTCTTTTGAATCAAAGTCTTTTGGATAAATCGAAATACCATCCGGATTATCTAATTCTGCAATTCCAAGTTTTCTTATATTCTCTTCATAAGAAGAAGTCATATTCTCACTATAACTCTTCATAAATGTTGCCATTTCTTCTTGTGACATAGATTGAAAAGCAGCCATTTGTTCAGGAGTTAAACTAGAGATATCAAAAGTAGAACTTCCACTAAATTCTTTTCCAGTAAAAACATTAATCTCTTCATTTGCAATTTGTTCTTTCGCAATTTCTGTATTACGAATTTCTTCTACCAAATGTTCCATCAATTCATGTTGATATCCAACAAGTCCATAATCTCTACCATTATTAACAGCTTCTTCATTTTGACGTATAATACCAACAATTTTTACTTCTTCTGCAGAAGCAAGAATATTCTTCATATAAAAATTATCTTCACTTTTATCTACCCAAATTCCATTTTCTTTTACATAATAACTTGGATTAGGAACTAATTTAAAAGTAAGTCCAACAAGTTCATTTGTATCATAGATATGATCTTCAAAATGAACTTCTTTTCCACTAGTCATATTATTAAATTGTTCTTTTAAATCATCTTGAGATAATAATCCTAAACTAAATAATGTATAATCACTAATTTGATTATTAGGACCAACATTTAATACCATTTCATGATATTCTTCTGGCCATTTTCCATCTACTAAATCATATTGTTGTTTTAATAATTCTTGATTATCAATTAATTCATAGAAAACATCATAATTAGTTAAGAAACCACTATAGAATACAGAAGACCCACTAGAATTAAAACCAATTGTGTCTAATACAGTAGTAGGATTTACTCGAATAATCTTATTTGGATCCTCTTTATATAAATTAAGAGTAATATTATAAGAGTATCCAATAGAAGAAACATATTGGTCTATTTCTTTATGATTATCTAAGTATTCTTTAAAACTCTTCATATCATTATGTTTTACATCTTGAACCATAGATTCAAACATATCACCCATAATATTAACAGAATGAATCTTACCATCTTCATATTGAATATCATCATTATTTCCCGTTAATGCTTGAAGCATACCAGACATATCCACACTATCTTTTTCAATCGCTAGAGGATAAGAACTTAAAGTATCTTCTTCTGTCTTATCAATAAATAGATTAATACCATGAGATAAAGATAAAATTAAAGCAATACCAATAATACCAATAGATCCAGCAAAGGCTGTTAAGAAAGTTCTTCCTTTTTTAGTCATCAAATTATTAAGAGATAAGCCAAAAGCGGTCCTAAAACTCATAGAAGTCTTACGACTCTTTTTCTTATGAACTTCTAAATCTAATTTAGTATTATCACTTCCATCATATGGATTAGAATCATCTATAATTCTTCCATCTTGTAATTTTACAATACGAGTAGAATATTCTCTAGCAATATCTGGATTATGAGTAACCATAATAACTAGTTTTTCCTGAGCAATTTCTTTTAATAAATCCATAACCTGTTTACTAGTAACGGTATCCAAAGCCCCGGTTGGCTCATCAGCTAGTAAGATTTCCGGATCATTTACTAAGGCTCTCGCAATGGCAACTCTCTGCATTTGCCCACCAGATAACTGTGAAGGTCTCTTATACATATGATCTTTTAAGCCAACTCTCTCCAATGCCTTCTTAGCTTTTTTTTCTCTTTCTTTTTTTGATACTCCAGATAAGGTTAATGCTAACTCGACATTTTGTAAAACAGATTGATGGGTAATCAAATTATAGTTTTGGAATACAAAACCAACTCGATGATTACGATAAGTATCCCAGTCACGATCTGAATATTTTTTGGTACTCGTTTCATTAATAATTAAATCCCCAGAATCATAATGATCAAGTCCACCAATAATATTTAAAAGAGTTGTTTTACCAGAACCACTAGGTCCTAATATAGAAGCAAACTCACATTTTCGAAAATTAATACTAACAGAATCTAATGCTTTTTGGGTAAATCCTTCTGTTCGATACGTTTTCGTAATTTTTTTGATTTCTAACATAAAAATCCTCCTATCCAATATATTCTCGAATTCTTGAAAAAAGCACTAAGAAATTCTTAGCACCTTCTTAAGAATCAATTTCTACTTTTTTAGCCTCTTCTTCCGCTTTTCGGCGAATTTCTTCCGCTTCTTTTTCTTTATCTATTTTGTTAAATTGTAATCCTTTTTTCTCCAATTCATCCATTGAGAGAATATTCATAGCCAAAATATCTTTCAATAAATATCTTTGTTCTTCCTTTCCCCTAACGGCAGGATCTACGATATAAACATAAGGAGATTTTACAACATCAAATTCATATCGATAAACTTCATCTTCATAGAAAACTTCTGGAATTGGATTTCCCTCTTCGTCTAAGACTGGTTCCAAACCTTCTGGAGTCTCGTCCGATACTTCAAACATAAAATGAAAATCATCTAATTTAAAAGTACAAAAATCTTCATGAAATTGCATTTCTTTAGGACCAATATAAACATCATTAATATTTGGATAATTACAACGATACATAGCAAGACCAGGATTGGCAAAGGAATCATTCATAGATTCAAATTTCATCGTAACTCCATCCAAGTATAAACCAGTATAACCTAAACGCGTATCCAAATCATCTAAAATAGTATCATCCTTCTCTAAATAAGAAAGAAGGGAGTTTTTCTTACCTTGAGATACCAATTGAATATCATCTAAACAAAATAAGTAAACCTTAATATTTTTATTAGCAAAATATAATTCCGCTGGTCCAAAACAAGATTCTCTCTCTTGGGTTTCAACCGTATAATCAAAAACCAATTCTTTAAACTGTCTAGGAACGTTTAAATCAAAAATCAAGATTTTATAACGTATTTCAGAAGAATCAACCAAAGACTCTTCTTCACTAGCCGATATTTTTCTCTCGGCAATATAAAAGAGTCCTCGAAACGTTTGAATATGGGTTTTAGAATCATAACTGCGAAGATTAAAGAGAGGAACATCTCCCCCAATCATTCGAATATAATCGATACCAGCCGTAAAAAAGCCAACTAAAATAACAAATATTAAAAAACGTTTTATTGCATTTAAAATACTCATCATATAAATCCCTCTTTATTATACAAACATTATAACAAAATACAAACTTCTTGAAAAGTATAAAAACTACTTCTTTTTACGAATCATTTGATAGATGGATAATAAGGCAATGATTCCCCAAATAATCTCTAATGCAAAATTAAACCATGCATCTTTTGGATATAAGGCAATCCCCATAATAATAGCCGCACATAAATTTAAAGATTGGTAGAGATATCCATTTTTAATCTTACCAGTCGATAATAAAAAATAAGCAAGTAAAACTAAAATCATTCCAATCCATCCTAAAATATCATATATCATTTAAATCACCTACCTCATTATAGCATAAAAAAAGAAGATTCATCTTCTTTTTATGAATTTGAGTTTTCAATTTGGTAAAGTCCTTGGTAAACACTAGACTTCTGCAATAATTCAGAGTGAGTTCCAGAAGCTGATAAACGTCCTTTATCAATTACGTAAATTTCATCGGCATCTACAATCGTACTCAAACGATGAGCGACAATCACAACCGTATGATCTTTTACAAGTTCATCAATCGTTTGCTTAATATAAGCCTGACTTTCATTATCCAAAGCAGATGTGGCTTCATCAAATAAAATAATTTGAGTATTCAACAATAACGTTCTAGCAATCGCAATTCTTTGTTTTTGTCCTCCCGATAGATTAACTCCCCCTTCTCCGATAATCGTATCATATTGGTTTGGCAAAGACATAATATAATCATCAATATAAGCTTTACGACATACTTCCCGAACTTCTTCTAACGTTACATCCTTCTTAACCAATTGAAAGTTGTCGAACATAGACATATTGAATAAGAAAGGAGCTTGGCGAATAATGGAAATACTACCACGTAAGGCCTCTTCGGATAATTCTTGAATAGGTACCCCATCTATTGTTATCATTCCCTCAGTAGCATCAAAGTAACGTAATAATAAATTGAACAAAGTAGATTTACCATTACCACTTTTTCCAACAATCGCAATCTTTCGATTCGGTACAATTTTCAAATTCAAACCACGTAAAGTATAATCTTCTTCTGGAGTATATTTAAATTTAACATTATGAAACTCAATAATTCCTTTCAAAGAAGAAAAAGTCTTATTACCATAATGTTCGTCAGAATATAAACGATTATTGACAATCTCATCAATTCGTTTTAAAGAAACCGTTACTTTATTATAATTAACTCCAAAATCCGAAATAGATTCTACAACTTCATCAATTCTCCAAATATAAGAATCTAGCATAACAAATAAAGCATATACAATCTTTCCTTGGACAAAGAATTTACCAGCCGTAAAGAAAATTAAAAATTGTAAAATAAAATAAGCTAAGTTATTTAAAGAATAATAAATTACTTCATAATTACGAATTTTCTTTTCTTCTACAAAAATAGTATCCAACGAAGAAAAAACATTTTCTTCAACGGTATGACGAATTCCCAAAGCTTTAATTTCACGAATTCCTGTTATATTCTCCGTAGCTGTTTTAACATAATCATCGGTTTTTGCCTTAATTTTTTCTTGAGTTTTCTTAATTTTAGGAAAGAAGAAAGAAGAAATAAATCCCATCACAACTGCAAACAATAATATTTCAAGTCCTAAGATCCAAGAAATATAAAAAGATAAAGCAAGTACCACAATAACAGCAAATCCCTTACACAATAACTTAATCAAAGAATTTAATAAGGACATAACACGATCGGTATCATTATACAAACGGTTAATATATTCACCAACTCCAATATCTTCAAAAGCAATAGCTGGTAATTGATCAATCTTTTGATATAAATCAATCGATACTTCCTTCATAAATTTTAATTCAAAATAGTTATACAACTTATCTCTCGGTATTTGCAAAATACTATAACAAAAAATATAAATACTCTCCCAGCCTATCAAATATAAGATAAAAGAAGAAAAATCTTTCACAAGTAAATTTTCAACAGCTCTACCCCAGAAAAAAGCAGCACATAGAGCTGGAAGATAACTTAATAAAACCAAAAAGATATAAAGAATCACTTTCCATGTATCATTTCTTAAATAATGAAACAGCAACTTAAAATTTTTCAGCTTTTTCATAATAATTCACCTCCATAAAAATAAAAAGAGTCAAAATGACTCTTTCCCAGAAACAAAAGTTTTACCCATTGAAAACAAGTGAGAACCTCTGATTCCCAAAATCATTTTTTAAATATCTTATTCTAAATTGTATAACATTGTATAATACCATGTTCTCACTCCTTTCTCTCAAATTCGAATTCATCATATCATAGTCCAATTATATTGTCAACCATTTATTGTTAACACAATAATTCAAAAAAGAATATTATTCCAACATTTCTTTGAAAATGTATTGATAAAATCAAAGCAACTTTACAGTCCTCTTTTTCGGTACTATAATGAAAATGCAGGTGATATCGTTGAAAAAAGAAGACTTGAGAGTAAAAAAAACAAAAGAATCATTATATAATGGACTTTTAAAATTAATGGAACAAAAATCCTTTGAAGAAATTAGAGTTACTGATATATGCCAAATAACAAGGATAAATCGTTCCACTTTCTATGATCATTTTGGAGATAAATATGAATTATTATCCTCCATGATTGAAGATAAAAAGAAAGAATTAATCACTCAGTTAAAGGAACTAAATAAAGAAGACAACCTGAAAGAATATTATTTGGGATTAATTCGAACAATAATTAAAAATGCCAAAGAAAACTTCAGTATAAATTCTTCTTTTGATATTATAAAAAAGAACAATAATTCGATTGCCTTCGATATGATATTCGATGCTACTTTGCAAACTGTAATCTCAAACTTTAAAGAAAATTATCATAATTCTTCAAATGTTCCAATCGAAGTAATCGCAAGATTTTATGTCAGCGGAGTGGTTAGTGTACTAACAGAAACATTCAAATCATCCGAATACTTTGATGATGAGAAAATTGTAGAATACATCGATGCAATTACGCCAGATTTAAATTTTTTCACAAAAATAAAAAATAAGGATTAACCTTATTTTTTTCTTTATAAAATCTTTATTAATTCTTGGATAGCTCTTCCTCGATGAGAAACAGAATCCTTTTCTGCTTCACTAGCTTCTCCAAATGTCTTTCCCAAGTCATTGGAATAAAAAATACAGTCATAACCAAAGTCTTTTTTACCACGTTCTTCTAAAAGAATCACACCATTTGTTTTTCCAACAACCGATTCCACACTCTCATCCATTCGATATAAAACAATTTGACATTGAAAATAAGCCGAACGATCGCTCTTTTCTCTTAATTCAAAGCGAAGTTTATTACGATTGTCCTGATCATTGTGATTACCAGCATAACGGGCACTATAAATACCAGGTTGTCCATCCAAAGCATTTACACACAAACCAGAATCATCCGCAATCACATCATAATCCATTCCTTTAGAAACTAGAAAATCATGGACAGCCTTTGCTTTAATGAATGCATTTTCATAAAAAGAATCTCCGTTTTCTTCAATTTCTTGAAAAAAACCAATATCCTCTAACGTTAAAATATCATAATTTTTCAAGATACTTTTAAATTCTTGAATCTTATGTTTATTATTAGAGGCCAAAACTATTTTCTTCATAAACCCTCCTACTTCTTTGAAAAAGCCTTAAATAAGTTATTCAATAACCCCTTCTCATGAATTAATGTATCAATTTCATCATTATCCCAAATACAACGAATGGCACTAAATAAAATATCATTCGTCTCTCCAGGGAATAAAGTATATTTGCTTCTTAAATATGTATAATCAAAGAAGAAAATAGGAATCTGCATTTCGTAGTTTATCGTAACTTCCTCAGCATTATAAGGAGCTAATGGTAATGTTTTCTTAACTCCATATAAAGAAGTAATAAACAAAGAATGTTTATTGACACAAGTATTACAAACATTACCCAAAACAACATCAATCCGTGACAATTGTTCTTTTAAATCATTAACCGTTTTGGAAACATCCATATGAAAATCAAAAATAATTAAATCAAAATCAGTTGTATCAATTAAAGCCGAAACATTCGCTGCTTGTGATAAATAAGCTTCGTCTAAATTCATAAATTGAATATTAGGATTATTCACATAAGTAAGTCCATTGGCCAAGAAATTCACAAGACTCATCATTTCATTAGAAGTAATAATAAGAGCCTTCTTATTAGCTTTAGCTAAAATATTGGCCAAACTATTTTCATACACAATACTTTCTGCCAAACAAGGAATATTATATTTTGTATCCAAACGAATCATAGAATAAACTGGTAATTGATATTCATTTGTCTTAAAAACTTCGGCAGCATTATCATAGATAGCCCGAAGAAATTTATCATAATTTGTTCTCTTAGAATTAAAGAACAATAAAACATCTCCATTCGCGATAAAGCAACGATTCGTTGCACAAAAGCCAGGAGCTTCGCAAGGACGAATATTCGAATTTTTCAAAGACATTAATTTCTTATCCGTTTCCGTCCAACGTTCGCAAGAACAAGCAAAGAACATCTTCTTCATCGTATTTAATTCTTCTTTATCAGGAGTTTCTGAGTAATACTCTTTTCCCATAATAAAACCAACCGTAATATGAGAATCAATATGATATTTTATATAATTAATAATATCGGTTAATTTCCCATATTCATTTAATGTTTGTTGTGTAACAATTAAATGCAAAAAAACTTCTCGATCTTTACCAAGGCCAATTGTCTCAACCAAATGATTGATGGCTTCCACAATTTTATCATTCGTTGGTTCCAAAAAAACATGTAACTTGGCTGTTGGGTTTTGAAGTTGTTGAACCATAGATTGATACACGGGATTCATAGTAACTTGATCATTCAATATATGCTCCTTGATATAATCCAATTCTTTTCGATACGTATCCCCTAAAAAGAATTGTTCATAAGCCGTACGATATTCAAAAGAATTAATAATCGCCGTAGTAAAGAAAGAAGTTTCCTTCGTCTTAGCCAAATTAGGCATACACTGATCAATGGAAATACTATAACTTCCTGCTTTTTCAATTCCTAAACCATTAATTAAGAAAATAACACTTTTTTTCATATGATTCACCCTACTATTAGTTTACAACGAAACCCAAAAGAATTTAAGAAAAAAACGTAAAATAATCCAATTTTACGTTAATCCAAACGAGGAGTTAATATTTCATAACCATCCTCAGTTACTAATACAGTATGTTCATAATGGGCGGCAGGGCTACCATCTTGCGTAATAACCGTCCAATCATCTTCTAACAAGAACACATCTCTTCTACCAAAAGTTAACATTGGTTCAATGCAAATAACCATGCCTGGTTTCAACCGAGGCCCTGTATTAGGCATTCCAAAATTAGGAACTTCCGGGTCTTCATGCATATCTTTTCCAATTCCATGACCACAAAGTTCTCGAACAACTCCTAAATGATGGCTTTCTGCATAAGCCTGAACAGCCGCGGAAATATCCCCAATTCGATTACCAGGGCGAACTTGTTTTACCCCTTCGTAAAGAGCTTTTTCGGTATGCTCCATCAAGTACTTACAGTCATCGTCTACTTCTCCAACTGTATAAGTCCATGCAGCATCTCCTTGATATCCTTTGTATCCAATCACAACATCAATCGTAATAATATCCCCATCTTTTAAAACTCTAGAAGATGGAATTCCATGAACAACTTCGTCATTCACACTGGTACACAAAGTTGCGGGAAAACCTTCATATCCCTTGCAGCTAGGAACAGCATCATGGTCTAAAATAAATTTCTCACATAAGGCATCTAATTCCTTCGTCGTAATTCCAGCCTTAATATAAGGTTTAATAAACTGATGCATCTTAGAAACTAACATACCGGCATGACGCATCAATTCGATTT
Source organism: uncultured Caryophanales bacterium (assembly GCA_946539445.1). Classification (GTDB taxonomy): domain Bacteria; phylum Bacillota_I; class Bacilli_A; order RF39; family UBA660; genus UBA3789. The sequence goes on along the minus strand of CAMNHK010000008.1, from coordinate 31,212 downwards.
CTCTCTCACTTTTTATGGTTATCATAACTCACCTCAACCACAAAGATTATACAACAAAATAGAAAAAAAAGGAATAGAAACTATTCCTCATTTAGCATAACAAACATCTTATAAGATGCATCTTTACCAATTTCTTTTAATTGCTGAATCTTTTCAGGATGTTTTTTGAAATACATATATCCAGCAACACTCATACCACCAATTAGTGCCATGACTTTCATAGTCATCATTTTCACAAATATTCACCTCTAACAGTAGTATGAACCAAAAAATCTACTTTATTCCAGAAACCAAAAAATCGCAAATCGTTGTTCGTCTCTCATCTTCATACGTATTACAAGCAGCCATTTCTAAAGCTTCCATATCACCAATTAAATACAACTTTTGTTTTGCTCTTGTAACAGCTGTATAAATTAATTTTTGATAAAGCATTTTACGATACCCTTTCACACAAGGAATCACCACAACATCAAATTCAGATCCTTGAGATTTATGAATACTGATGGCATAAGCCAAACGAAAATTCATGAAATTAGTAGGAGTATATTTTACAACATTTCCATCAAAATCAATAAGAATTTCCTTTTTAGGATTCGTTTTAATTTGATCAATAAGCCCAATATCTCCATTATAGACATTATCTTCCGGCATATTGGTTAATTGAATGACCTTGTCATTTTCTAAAAAATCCACTTCTCCAATTCGATATTCCTTCTTTAGGGAACTCTTTGGATTAAAAATAGACTGACCCACTCGATTAATCTCATCAATTCCACAAAGTCCTTTATACATAGGAGCCAGTATTTGAAAATCATGATAAGAATCTTCCTGATATGTTTGACAAATCTCACGAATCTGATTCATCACATCCGAATCTGGACACTCAATAAAAGTAAGATCTTCCGAAACGTTAAAAATATCTCTTTGAATATTCTTGTGACGAATATCATAGGCTAAATGAATAATATGAGAATCTTTTCCTTGACGATAAAGTTCCGTAAGTTCCACGACTTCGATAGCCTTGCTTTGAATTACATCATGTAACACTTGACCAGGTCCAACACTAGGTAATTGATGATCATCTCCAACCATTACAATCTTACAATTAGAAGAAATACCGCGTAACAAATGAGCCATTAAATAAGTATCAATCATACTCGATTCATCCAAAATCAAAAACTCAATTTTACTCTTATTATATTCATTTACTTGAAAACGATTTTGCTCTTTTTGCCACTTTAAAAAACGATGAATCGTACTAGCAGGAAACATAGTAGCTTCACTCATACGTTTGGCAGCACGACCAGTAGGAGCAAGTAAAGCAACTTTTTCTTGAAGTCTCTCATAAGACAAGTGATTCATCTGGCGATAGAGTTCCAACATAGCTTTCATAATCGTTGTTTTCCCAGTACCAGGTCCTCCTGTAACAATCAAAAAATCTTTTAAATAACTCTTACGAATCGCATCCAATTGTTGTGGATTATAAGTAATTCCAAAAAAAGTTTCCAAATGATGAATCTCATCATCCAATCCTTTTTCATTTTGATCCGGATTATGACTCAAGATACGAATTCTCTTAACAATCAAGCACTCAGCATCATACATATCCCGTAAATAATACTTATCCTCTCTTATAACAATCCTAGAATCTTTCTCTAAAGCTTCAAAAGCTTCTGTTAATAAATCATAAGAAATCTCAAGCCCCAAAACTCTAGGAAGCAAAAAAGCAATTTCATCTCGCGAATAATAAGAATGGCCATAGGTATTACTAACTTCTTCCATAACATATAAAATAGCCGCTTGAATTCGATAAGGATGGTCTTTTTCCATATTATTTTTTAAAGCAATTTGATCAATCTTTTTAAAATGCATATCATAAATATCTAAGATAAACTGATAGGGATTTTCATCAAAAACTTCGATCGTTCTCTTCTTATAATAATTATAAAGAATCATAGCATCTCGCGAAGAAAAACCCTTCTCCGTTAAAGAAACAATGATTTCATAGCTCGATTCATATTCTTTTAACTGACTATGCAATAACTGAATATTCTTTTCAGTAATTCCAGGAATTAGTATTAAATTATTGGGATTTTCCAAAATTATTTTTAAAGTATCTTTTCCTAAAACATCCACAATCGCTTTTGCTTTCTTTTCCCCTATTCCTTTAAATAAATCACTGGATAAAAAATTAACAATTCCATCTTTTTCTTCTGGAACACATCTCTCATATCGATCCACTTGAAATTGTTCTCCATATTTTTCATGCTGAACTACTTTTCCAAAAAATTGATAAGTATCAAAGGTATTTAATTCATGAAAATACCCAGTAAAAGGAATCGTTCTACCAACATAATGAGAAAGGTCTTCTTGATTGGTCTCAATCACTCGAAAAACACCAACCATATAACCAGAAGAACTCTCATAAATACTTCTTGAAAAAGTTCCTTTAATATAGGTCTCCATAGAACTCCTCCTTTCTCTACTCTGTATTATAGCATGAAATTAGATTAGCGTCTAATACTATCAAATCAAGAAAAAAACTATATATTTTTTTAAGAAGATGTTATAATAACATTAAAGTAGGAGGTTATTATGGCAGTAGAAATATATACTGGAACATACGTAAACGCTCAAGAAGCAAGCAATTATATTGATATCGCAACAATTGCACATTGTTGTCGTTTATTAAAAGATGCCTCTCTTCGACTAGAATCAACAAGTAAAAAAATAATCAACGCTAGAGACTATTGTACAAGAGAAGCACTCTTTATGCAGGGAGAAACCGTAGAAGAACCAATCGAATTTTGTGGAAAAGATTTTAATGATATCTCTTCCTATATGAATGATTTTGCAGATGCTATTTTAGAAGCAACCAATCGAGCTTATGACAAAAAACAATTAGAGCTAAATGAAGAAGCAAGAATCTTAGATGCACAAGAAGCACTTAAAAATGAAACGGTTGGACAGTAGAAAGAAGGTAAATAGATGAATTCAACAGAAATCGTATATAAAAAAGAATCGGTTCAGCAAGCCATTAAAATGTTAACGGAATGCAAAACCGAACTATATGACACAGATTGTATTATCTATGAAGCAATGATTAAACTAATCAACGCCAAAGGATTTTCTTTAGTAGAAGGCCAAGATACTCATATTGATTCCAAAATGCCAGAAACCCTTATTAAAGAATTAAGAACTCAAATTAAAGATGTAATTGCCAATATTTCAGGAAAAACACAAATCTTAGAAAACTTTATCGCAAATAAAAAAGACAATCTAGGAAACAGTGTTTCTGCTTTTGCGAAGCAAGAATCTACAAAAAATGATTCTGGAATTGGTTTTAAAGTATCCAGTATCGCAACCGATAATTCTAAAACACAAATCCAAGAAAGTGACACAAAGCAATCTCAAAACATCGGAATTGCAACTGGTATCGTTGGTGCAACAGCAACCGGAATAATGATAAAATTAGAAGACGAAGACGATTTAGAAAAATACATAAACGAAAACGAAAAAGAAGAAGAAGAAGAGAAAAAAGAAAAACAAGATTAAATCTTGTTTTTTTATTTCGCAACAGAACCTACACAATAAGGATAAGAAACCGATTCAATAACTACTAAATGAACCTGATTGGAAGGAATACTTCCTTTTACTTGAACATGCAAATAATTTCCTGTATGACCATAGCTATATCCTTCTTTTTCTTCCTCAAATAGAACTTCTACTCTCTTCCCTACAAACTGACTCATATATTGAATCTCTAACTCCTGAGAAACGCGAATAAGTTCTCGAGAGCGTTCTTTTTTAATACTTCCATCTAATTTCTGACTCATACGAGAAGATGCCGTCCCTTTTCTCTCGCTATAAGGAAAGACATGTAATTTACTGAAACCAATTTCACGACAAGTTTCAATAGTCTTTTGAAATAATTCATCCGTCTCACCAGGAAAACCAACAATTACATCTGTACTAATCGAAATCATAGGACGAATCTTACGTATTTCATTTATCTTTTCTTTAAAATAATCCAAATCATATTTACGATTCATCGCTTTTAATATTTCATTCGATCCAGCTTGTATCGGAATATGAAGATGATCGACTAAAACAGAAGAATTTCGTAAAACAGCCAATACATCTTCATTTAACTCCGTAGCTTCAATAGAAGAAATACGAAGTCTCTCCAAACCAGGAATCATTACTAAACGATTTAATAAATGAGCAAAATTAGTATCTAAATCCACTCCATAACTACCCGTATGAATCCCCGTTAAAACAACTTCCCTATAACCATTACGAATTAATTCTTCTACTTCTAAAACAACTTTATCTTCTTCTTTACTACGACATTTACCGCGAACAAACGGAATAATACAGTAAGAGCAAAAATTATCACATCCATCTTGAATTTTGACAAAAGCCCTCGTACGTCCTGGAAAATCAGTAATATACATATCTTCAAATTCTTTTAAACGACCAGTATATTGATCACGAATAACCTGTTGCGTTTCGAAATATTCTTCTAGTAAATCAACAATTTTAGATTTATCTTTATTACCAATGACAATATCTAAGCCATCTTCCTGATAATCTGGATTCGCAGCCACAAAACAACCCATCGCAACGACACAAGCATAAGGATTTCTTTTAATCGCTTGTCGAATCATCTTCTTAGATTTAGAATCACTAGAATTGGTAACCGTACAAGTATTAATAATATAAACATCACAAACATCAGAAAAATCTTTGATGACATATCCAGCTTTTTTTAATTCATTTATAACAAATTCTGACTCATATAAGTTAACCTTACATCCTAAGGTAAGAATTCCAACACTTCTCATAGTATCACCCTTCATCGATTACAAATTATATCATATCAAAGAAAAAAAGACAAATAAAAAAGGAGAAGAATCTCCTTATGAATCTAATTTTTGTTGTAGTTCTTTTAATGTCATTAAGAATTCATTTGTCTTGCGAATCTCATCATCAAATTTTTGATAATTAGCTGTATTCTCTAATGCTAATTCTTGTTCCGACATAGGTTCTTTTTCAATTCCAAAAATAGGTGAAATAATAGGACTGCTCTTAAATTTCTTAACCTCAGTAGGTTGTTCAATGACAACTGGTTCATGTGTCTCATCGGAATTAGAAACAACAATAGGAGTAACCTCTGAAGTCTCTTCTAATTCTTCTACGGGAACAACATTCTCAATAATAAATGGTTCATCATAAAGATTTTCTTCAACAGAAACTCCTTTACGAGACTCTAATTCTTGCAAACTAATAGGAACATTTCCTTCATCAACATATTGAGTAAGTTCATTTGCTTCATACATACTCTTACTCTTTTGAATCAATTCTTCCAAACTAATAATAGCACTTTCCTCTTGTTGTTCTTCGTAAGAAGTTAATTTAATATTTTCTGCTTTCTTTTGTTCTTCTTGACGTTGTAATTCTTCCGTTAATTCTTGCAATTGTCTTTGAGCGGTTTCAACATCAGGTTCTATATCAGTATATACAAGTTCATCGTCATTACTAGATACTTCATCCATCGTCTCTACTACTGGTTCGACAACGGGAGCACTTTCGACAACAACTGGTTCAATATCATCAAATACATCTTCTAAAGTATCCTCTTCCAAATAGTCAAAAGAAACTTGATAATTATTTGGAACCTCTTCTGGAACGGTCTCTTCTAACACTTCAGGAGTATTTACTTCTTGAAGCAATTCTTCAACAGAAGACTCTTTTGGCTCTACTTCAACACTTTGAAGTAAAACAGGTTCTTCATAAAAGACTGTCTCAACAGGTTCTTCTTCTACCGTTTGTTCTCTTACTTCTTTTACTAACTTATTTAATTCTCGAGTATTATGTCTACGACGTGCTCGCACATTATTCTTTTCTACCAAGTAAATCATAAAACACAATACACTAGCAGCAATAACCACGAAATAAACCACTATGATTTCTTGGGATGTGAAAAACTCTACTAAATCACTCATTTTATACACCTCTAAATAAATTTTAACACAAAAATAGAAATTCCATAAAGAAAAAAGAAAATAATTTTATCATTTACAATTTCTTTTACAAAAATTCAAAAAAAAATACATAATGAATACGTCAAACAAGAAGAAAAGTATAATAAAAATTTCCCATCATACAATGTATTATGAAAGAAAAATTTATTCAATCCTCTCTTATCTTAATGATAGGAGGATTCTTTACCAAATTATTAGGAATGATGATTAAAATACTCATCGCCAGACTAGCCGGAGAGGAAAACTTAGGCCTCTATATGATGATTCTCCCAACCTTTAATCTTTTAATTAGCTTAGGACAATTTGGAATGCCTCTAGCTCTTTCAAAACTAATATCCGAAGGAACAAGAAATAATAAGCGATTAATACTGTCTTTTATTCCAATTCTTCTCACAGGAAATGGATTACTAATCGGAATAACCATTCTTTTATCCCCTATTATTAGTGAAACGCTTCTCCATAATCCAAACACTCAAATCAGTATACTCGCAATGGCCTCCGTTATTCCTTTCACCACTTTATCCAGTATATGTAGAAGTTATTTTTTTGGAAAACAACAAATGATACCACATATTATCTCCAATATTGTTGAAGATTTAGTACGCCTCATCCTTTTAATGATTTTGACACCTAAAATCTTACCATATGGAACAAAATACTATGTTTGTTTTTTAGTTAGCTTAAATATCATAAGTGAAATAGCTTCCACTTTAGTATTAATACTATTTCTTCCTAAAAATATTACCATAAAAAAACAAGACTTTATTCCTCAAAAAAGAGATATACAAGATAGTTTAAAGATTAGCATCCCAAACACTTTATCGCGTCTAATCGGAAGCATTGCTTATTTCTTAGAACCTATTTTACTCACTACATTCCTTTTAAAGACAAACTATTCCCTATCCTACATAACCAAAGAATATGGAACAATTACTGGTTACGTATATCCTCTAATCCTTCTTCCGTCGTTTTTTTCCATGGCAATTTCTCAAGCTCTATTACCAGAATTATCCAAATTATTTATAAAAAAAGAAAAAGAAAAGTGCCGAAAAAAAATCAAACTAGCAATTCTCTTATCCCTAGGAATCGGTATAATCTACACCATAGTTTTAGAAATGAAATCCAAAGAAATATTAGAAATTTTATATCATACAACCAAAGGATACAAGTGGATACAAATAGTATCTCCTATCTTTCTTTTAGAATACATTCAGTCTCCCCTAGCCGTAAGCCTAGACGCTCTAGGAAGAAGTCAAGACAATCTAAAAGGAATTTTACTAAGTTCCCTATTAAGAACTTCTCTATTAATCCTATTTTCTTCTCTATCGCTTGGAATAACATCCTTAATTCTATCAACCTGCCTAGAAATAATATTTCTAACAATTTATCAAATAAAAAAAGTAAGAATTGCTCTTACTTAATTATTTATGGAATGTTGAATTAATTTCCGTAAATGGAACTGTTGGAATATCTTCATTGAAACGACTAATCATAAGACCAATTTTACCATTTAACTGTTTCTTTTCGGCTTCCATCATAGTATCACAACAAATACGAATTAATTGAACATGATTTTTTTCAGGATAATGATCCTTAACAGCTAAGAAAGCACATTGCACCATCGCAATTTCTGCTTTACTAACCTCTGGTTTTTCAATTCCCATTTGTTTTTTCTCTTGTTGTAAAAAATCTGCAATAATCTCTTTCATATTACTAACCCCCTCATATGTGCACATATTATATCATATTTTCTCATTTTTTGCAACTTCCACCAAAAAAAGAGCTCAAAAAGCTCTTTTTAAGATAACCAAATTAAGCGCAAAATAAACTTCCACATCGGTACATCCGTACTAAAGTTTAAGCGAGGTAAAAGAAATGGATTATCATCAATCGTTAATTTACGATGTTCTTTATCAGGTCCAAAAGTGAATCCTAACTTATACCCCTCTTTTTTTAAAGCACTTCGATATTCCTTCGTACTTTTACCATAAGGATAAGCATAATAAGGTTTCTTAATAATCTTTTTCATATGGTGTATATCCTTAGTAATATCATTTTTTGAAGAAAGATAAGCTTCTGGATAATGAAGATTATAACTATGACTAGCAATTTCAATATTAGGATAATCCTCCTGTAGAGTCTCTAAATCTTCTTTGTTAAGAAAATTTTCATTCTCTCCATCCTCATTTTTCCCAACATAGAAAATAACAGCATCTAAATCATATTCCTTCAAGATAGGAGCCGCAATCGTAAGTTCTCTCTTCCACCCATCATCCATCGTAATCAAAACCGACTTTTTAGGAAGACGACATTTATGCTTTAAAAAGCAATCAATATCTTTTAATTTCAAAGTACGATAATGATGTTTCTTTAAAAAAGACATTTGTCTTCGAAAGGTTTCTTCTCGAATCTGCATATTATTCTCAATAGTATCCTCTACAAAATCATGATACGTTAATACCGCAATTTTAGGAGGAAGAATATAATAAACTCCAATTCCGAAAAAGAATACGAAAAGTAAAAGTATAATCCAACGCCTTTTCAAGCTATTCACTTCCTAAAGTTCTCATTTTTTTCTTAGCAGCCTCCACAGAAGCCATATTAGGGGTCATAGTATAATCATATACCGTTCCTAAATGAACATATCCTTTTACATCAGATCCATTAACCGCTTGTTCTTCAACAGCCCACTTAGATCCTTCCTTAAGGGCCTTCTTTCCAATTTCTTCAATAAGACTTCTTGGAATCGTTGTTTCATAAGAATCTGCCAACGTATCTAATAGAGAATTATAATTTAAAATGGTATCCGTACTTTTCATTTTATTAAAGATTGCTAAAATTATCTTACGACAATTATCTTGTCTTGCAAGATCACTTCCTGGAATATTGACTCTCTCACGTGCAACCGTCAAAGCTTGAATTCCATTTAAAGGTTGGCATCCTTCTACAACATGGAACTTTTCTCCTAAACGGTCGTTATAAGTATCCATTACTAAAGCATGAGACGTTGTAAATTCAACATCCGAACAATAAGTAATACCTCCGATTGCATCCACTAGTTTAACCAAAGACTTCGTATTAACTTTTACATAATAAGCAATCTTAATATCAAAGAATTGTTCCAAAGAATGAATACTAGTATCAATTCCAAGAGCTGACATATAAGTAATATTATCTTTCACACCATCATAACCATAAACATCAATATGATAATCTCTTGGAATAGAAGTTAATAATATTTTCTTCTTAGCCTTATTAATAGTAACAATCATATTAAAATCATTTAACCCTGCAAAATCGCTACCAACTACATAAATATGAAATAACTTACGGTTCTCTTCTTGAGCCTTTTTTTCTTCTTGAATCGTAATTGTTTTAATAACTTCTAATTTTTCTTCTACTCGAGTATCAAAACTCATCATAATATTGTAAGAAGTACTTTCTACCAAAACAATAGGAACTTCTTCCGTAAAAACTGCTTCTAATAATTCATTAACGGTTGGATAGGAAAGAAAATTTAGTTCATAATTCTCATCCATCATATCTAAAATCTTATCGCGATTATAAATATCTTGGTAATAGCCAATATTACCCTCAATATTATTTTCCGTTAATTTCTTATCTTTTAATCCAACTACCATATAAGTAGTAGTTTCAATCGTAGTTCCACTAAATGCCTTATTTAAAAAATAATCGGTTTGATACAAATACGTAGAAGCAACTACATCAAAAACAAGTAACAAAGTTCCTAAAACAAACCCCAAAACTACCCAAATAAGATGCTTACGATATAACAAAATAAGTAACAATAGAAGAACAAATAAAAATCCTCCCCCTATCATTAATAAATATTTCATTGGTAAAAAACCAATTCGAATCAGTGCATAAAATGCAAAGAAAGAAGTAATAATACAAACAACAAAAAATATAAACGGTCCTAACTTCTTCATAAACTTCCTCCAATAGAAATATTATACCAAATATTCATAATAGAATCAAACAATCTAGTTATATATATAAAGCTCATGCTGACATCTAGTACAAGCAACATATAATAGATTTCTTTCATTATTTTTATAAGAATTGTTGCGATCATTATAAATAATCACACTATCAAACTCTAACCCCTTTGAAACATATGCAGGAATAATAATAAGCTCTTTATGGAAACTTTTTGTATCCGCATCAACCAAGGAAATATCTACTTGGTCTTTAATTAATTCATAAATTTTTTCCGCTTCCTTATAATCTTTCGTAATAACAGCCGTACTCTTATATTGACTCTGTAAAACTTTAATATCATGAACCAAAGAAGTAGCTAAATCCCCAAAGTCTTTTTTAATCACTACGGGTTTATGATTATCTTTACGAATCGCATTTACATGATGAAGACCTAATATCTTATTCGTATAATCAATAATTTCCGGAGAAGAACGATACGTTTTTAATAACTCTAAATATTTTGTATCTCCCTTAAATAAATCCGATAAACTCTCCAAAGAATCATAGTGATAATATGGATTAATATTTTGATTCACATCTCCTAAAATCGTAAATTCGGCTTTTTGGAAAATATTCGTTAAAATAATATATTGAAGTCTACTATAATCTTGAGCTTCATCAATAACAACTTGTTGAATGGTAGATTCATAATAAAAACCTTCCAAACGACCCTTTAAATAAACCAGAAGTAAAGCATCTTCATAATGTAAGATATCCACATTCATAAATTTCTTAACAAAACTCTCATCTAACGGAATACGACAATACTCACTCAAAAAGAATTCTTTTAATATTTCTTTATAATCTTTTTTAAAATTCGCATGTTCATATAATAACTTTAAATAAGTTGCAATTTTTTTACGACTGCCCTTATAATGATTAGAACATAACTTTTCTGCCATTTCATCGACTCTTTCAAATAGAGGTAGACGACTATATCGATCTTTTAGCATTGTATTAATTTCTTCTTTTTCGATAAAGATTTTTTCCCCTTCTTGAAATCCAGAAGTAAAGCAAGCTCTCTCGACATAATCATCAATAAAGGCATCTAAATCATCAATAATACCATCACTTTGCTTATACTCGACCAATTCTGGAAACGATTCCATATAAGAATAATAACGAGAAACAAAGTCTGGAAAACTCTCTACTCCTTTATATTCTTTAATCTGACTTTCTAAATAATCAGCAAAAGTAGTTTGAAGGGTATTTGCCTCTCCTAAAGATGGTAAAACATCCGAAATATATTCGGTAAAAATATGATTAGGAGAAAAAATTAGAATATTATTACTACTAAGATTTTGTAAACGATAAAGTAAAAAAGCAATTCGATGAAGGGCAACCGTCGTTTTTCCAGATCCAGCAATTCCTTGAACAATTAAATTATTATCTTCCAAATTCCGAATCACTTTATTTTGTTCTTGTTGAATCGTATTAACGACATTTTTCATCTTTTCACTAGATTCTTCTGCTAGAACTTCTTGCAATACCTCGTCATTAATATTTAAGGAATTATCAAACACTCCTACCAATTGATCATTCTCAATCTTATATTGTCTTTTTCTCTTTAATTCTCCACTAACCATACCACCAGGAGCTGTATAACTACAAGGACCCGTTTCATAATCATAAAATAAACTACAAATAGGACTACGCCAATCATATAAGATATTATTTAATTGATCATCTTTTAAATAAGTAAGAGACATATAAATATTAAAGATAGATCCTTCATCATCTTTAAAAACAATACTCGCAAAATAAGGTTTGTGCTGAATACTACGTAACTTTTTAAAATATCGTTGTTTTTGAAGAACTTTGTCAGCCTCCAGTGCGGTCGCAGCCATAACCTGTTGCATTTCTCCCTCATCAAAGCTACTAGAATCTTCCCACATCATTTTTTTAAATTCCACTAAATCTTCTTCTTCCTGAAAAACATCTTCTCCCAAAGAAGATAAAGTATCCCCTAAAAGTTTTTGAACCTTCTTCAAAATCTTTTTTTCTTTTTGAAACTCTATATCACTAATTGCCATAAACATCACCTACTCATACTATCCATATTATCACAGAATAAAAAGTAAGACGAGAAAACCCATCTTACTTAACGTCAAATTTATAAGAAAAGATTAATAACATTTAATACAATTAAAACAATTAATATCACAAGAGAAAGCTTGGTAATCGTAAATCGCTTAAAATCTGTAAAATGATAATCTTCACTTTTATAGTCTTTTTCATCCACGATTTTTAAAAAAGCATTTTTTCTCTTCTTTAAATCTTCGGAAGAAATCAAAACAAATTGATCTGGTCTTCCAGATTCACTATACGTAACGTCTTTAGGAAGTCTCCAAATATAATAAAACATAACCAAATCCATGGAAGCACCCATAATATTAAAAATAGATAAAACAATCAAAACTGGTAAATGAAAGATAAGTCCAACAATATAAGTAATAACACCTATTGCCATAAAAGGCATTTGAAGAGAAATAAGAATATTTTTACGAGTAATTTCTTGATAAGACATACAGTAAAAAATTCCTTTTTCCAAACAAATTCCATAAGCCACATTCTGGTACTTTGTTCCTCCTAAAACATAACCAATTCCATGCCAGATTTCATGAAACCAAAGCCAACCAATAGCTAGTAAAAAGGTAAGACTCCAATTAATGTTCATAGAATCAAATCCATAAAGGAAATGAGTAAGAACACACATAAGAACGAGAATCACAATACTAAAAAGATTAGCAGGTCCCAATTTCATCTCATAAACATACGCTTTTTTAGTAGGAGAACTCATGAATAACGCCTCCAAATTCGTCTTGTAACTCTTTTAATCTTGCTTCTGTTTTTGCTTCATAACGAACCGTAATATTAGGGCCTGTATTAGAAGCCCGAACAAGTGCCCATCCGTCTGGGAAATTAACACGAACACCATCTATATCATTATAAGGGTAACCTTTTTCTTGAACATATTGTTTTACAAAGTCAACGACTTTAAATTTAACATCATCCGGAGTTGGAATCTTAATTTCATCCGTAGAATAATAGTCATGAACTCCATTTAATAACATATTAATATCTTTGTTCGTATAAGAAAGAATCTCTAATAATCGAAGAGCCGCATACATTCCACTATCAAATCCTGGCCAACGATCACGGAAATATACATGACCACTTAACTCTCCTCCAAAAGGCAAATCTTCTTCCCGAACCTTAGCTTTCGTATAAGAATTTCCCGTTCGGTAACAAATACCCTTTGCCCCTAAACGCTCTATTTCATCACTAAGAGACTTGGAACACTTAACATCATATAAAAATTCTTTTTTCTTAACTTTATGAATGATATCACGAATAATGATAATCATATAAATATCCGTTGGGATAAACTGTCCACGATGCGTAACAATTCCAAGACGGTCCCCATCCCCATCAAAAGAGAATCCAACGTCTGCTCCCACTTCTATTACTTTATCTTTTAATTGCTTCAAATTATCTTCTACACAAGGATCGGGATGATGATTAGGAAAATTACCATCACTCTCTTCATTAATAATAATCAAATCCATTGGGAATTGTTCAAATACTTTACGGCAAAAACTAGCCGTTGCTCCATTCGCAGGGTCTAGTACGACTTTCAAAGACCGTAATCCAAATTGAATACTATGACGGAATAACGACAAATAATCTTCTTCTGGATTATACCGATAAAGTTCCCCTTCTCCATGTTCAAAATTTCCTTCTAATAACTCCTGTAAAAAATCTTGTATTTCTTGACCTTTGCAATTTCCAGACTCATCAAAAGCAAATTTAAATCCATTTTCATCTTTTGGATTATGGGAAGCGGTTACCATAATACCACTAGGAACATCAATTTTTATACAAGCATAATAGTACATAGGAGTAGTACACAATCCAATACGCACTACATTAATACCCGTTTGACGAATACCTTCTACCACAGCATCATACAATGCTGGAGAGGACAAACGATTGTCATGTCCTACTACACACATAGTCTGACCATTTCTCTTAATATGAGACCCAAATCCTAATCCAATCGTATAAGCGGTATCTTCATCAATAGAAGTTGGATAAACACCACGAATATCATATCCCCTGAAGATATTTTTATCTAAGTCTTTTTTATAGTTGTATTCCATACATACCTCCTATTATCAATAACATACTAACATAATTTCCTAAAAAAGTCATTAACCGATAATAAATTTTAATAATCCAAAAGACAAAAGCATCATAATAATACTAGCCATAAAGATTCCTAACATAGTTGCTACAAAGGCCTTTTTTCGGTTCATTTCTAATACCGAAGCAATCAAACATCCCGTCCATGCTCCTGTTCCTGGAAGAGGAATTCCTACAAACAAAACAAGTCCCCAAAAACCATACGTTTCAATCTGATGCTTATGTTTTTCTACTTTGCTATCTAACCATTTCGCAATACCAGAAAAATGCTTACTCTTTCTCATCCAAGCTAAAATAGAATTAATCAACCACAAAATAAAAGGAACAGGAATAATATTACCAATAACAGAAATAATATAGCTTGGAATCGGATCCAACCCCAACAAAGAAGCCGCAATTAATCCTCCTCTTAATTCCAAAATAGGCATTAACGAAATAATAAATACCAACAATTCTCTTCCAAAAGGAAGAGCTAGGAAAAAGCCAAACCACCCTATTATGGCACCCACAATTTTTTCAACCATATCAATGATTCTCCTAACTCTCTAAAATTTCCATAATAATTGGAACTACGTGTTTTTTACGAGAGACACATCCTTCTACAAAGTATCCCTCAAAAACATCATCCTGATAAGCTAAATTCATAATATTAGCGCCTTTTTGATTATATAATACATAACTTCCATTACGAATAATATCCGTAACATATAAAGCAACCAACTGGTAATTATTACCTTCGGCAACACGATCTAATACTTGAACATATCCATCTATATCTTTTTTAATATCATCAAAATTAATCGTAAAGAATTGACCAATACCAAAACTACGGCCATTAACACTAAATAATTTAAAGTCATTATATAAAACATCTTCTTTACTCATACCTTTTAAAGAAGTACCAGATTTTAATAATTCCATTCCATAATCTTGATAAGAAACTCCAGCAATTTTAGCTAAATTTTGAACCGCCTCTACATCTTTAGGGGTCGCTGTTGGACTTTTTAAAATCAAAGTATCCGATAAAATCCCTGACAATAAGGCTCCTGCTATCATTGGAGGGATTTCAACATTTCTTTCACGAAACATCGAATAAACAATGGTACAAGTAGAACCAACAGACATATTACGGAAATTAATCGGATTATTCGTTGTAATACTGCCCAAATTATGATGATCAAATATTTCAAGAATTTCAGCTTCTTCTAAACCTTCCACACTTTGTAATTTTTCATTATGATCAACTAATATTACTTTCTTTGGATTTTTCTCCGATAGATCTGTAATTTTTAAAAGTCCTAAACAACGATTATTTTTATCAATAACTGGATAATTCGTATGTTTTAATTTATTATTCTTATCGATAACATCCGATACAAAATCTGTTTCCAAAAACTTAGTAGGATTGTAAATCTCAATCATTGTTTTTACGTAGTTAGCAAGTAAAACAAGTCTAGATACACGATAGGTATCATAAGGAGTTCGAATAATATTAACCCCATTTTTACGAGCAATTTCAACATGTTCTTCTTTTATATAAGAATTTCCCGATAAAATAATCATTTTAACAGAAGAATGAACCGCATATTCAATTACACTATGACGATCTCCAACAATTAAAATATCATTAGGATTTAATTCGACATTGGATAAAAAAGTAGTACTACGATAAGCCGCAACTAATATCTTCCCAATAATTTCATCCGATGCTCGATAAACTTCTTCCGCTTTTAATACACGAAGTAAATTATCATAAGAAGTATACAAATCTTCGACATTTTCATTAATCAAAATATGACTAAAATTTTTAATCGTAACAAGTCCCGCAAACGTACCATCTTTTTTGACAACAGGAATCCCCGTTAATTCTTCCCGAAGCATGGCTTGATAACCATCATAAATACTCTCCGTATCATGAATGAAAAAACCTTTATGATAATGAACATCTTTCAATTGTAATTTAACATCATTCAAATATTTAGGTTCTTTTAATCCAAAATACTGAAGAGCAAAATGAGATTCTTTGTTGATATCTCCAATTACTCTAGGTTCTGTATTTTCCCCTAAAGAATTCTTTAAATAGGATAAACCAATCGCTGACATAACAGAATCGGTATCTGGCTTTTTATGCCCAAATATCATAGTTTTCTTCATAACCAACACTTCCTCTAGCATAGAGTATAACATAAATAAACAATAAAAAAAAGAGTTAACAAATGTTAACGTATAGGGAAAGAATAAACAACCAAAATAAATAAAAATAAACAGGCTGCTTTTAGTTCTTCTTGAATAGAAAGACCTCTTTCATAGATAGCAGAAATATCATCAATAAAGTCAACAATCCAACCTTCTAAATACTTTGGAGGACGTAAAGTAACAGGAAACATATGACAAAGAATAATATCTTCCTGAAAGTCCGAAATAGAAAAATATTTCTTAGCATTGAAAGCAGCAAACTTTGGATGTTTCTGTAAACGCATCCACCCATTCTCTTCTTTTACTTCCTCTAAGAAAAAATCATGTAATAAAGCAGCTTCTGTAGCATCTTTATATTGCAAATGAAAAAATCGAGTAATGCAATAAGTATAATACGCTACACGAAAGCAATGATCAAAGCGAGTAATTCCATGATGAGTAATCCCCTTTAATTCTTGAAATTTAGAATGATTTAAAATAGGATTTACAATAGAATAAAACTCATTAAGATATTGCTTTTTCATAGTATCACCACGTCTTATCCATCTTATCATAAGAAAAGATATCTATAGATAATATGCTCTATTTTTTTCAAAATTTTACATTTTTTTACAAAAAAAGAACTAAACTAGTTCTTTTAATATTTTATCAAGTTCTTCCACCTCTTCTTGAGAGGTTTCAACCACTTCTTGTTCTTGATTAAACCAAGCAGGAACACTGCCATCTTTGACTGGTTTTTCTTTTGTAGATTCCTTTTCTTTCGAATGAACCAAACGATTTAACTTCTTGTGTTCTTTTTCCGTTATTCTCATAGCGTCTTCCACTGTTTCGATATTAAGACGTTTCCATTGTCCAGCAATAGTCTCAACATAACTCTTTTTCAATTGTTCATTATTGATTTTCAATACATAACTAATTAAGACATTCACTACTCCAGGATTTAACTTTTGATCCACCAATAAACTCTCGATTAACTTTTTATCTCGATCCGTTGGTTCCGCTCCTTTATACTTAGCCTTTAATAATTGATAAGGCGTAATATTTTCAAACGTATAAACCATTTTAGCCCATTTTGAATTATCGCCAATCGGTTTTTTTAAAAAGTCTGGTTGCCTATTATAAATAAGAGTCGGTAAATTCCCATAATTATCAAACTGATAATATTCTCGACAACTCTTTCGTAAAAGAGTCTTATCAATTAACCCTTTTTCATTGATACAACCACGAATAATGTTTTGCATATCTAAAGTATCTAAATTATAAATATAACTCAATGATTGAATCAATTCTTTGATATCATCATTAAAACACTTTTCATTCAATTGACTCTCTGGAATTCCGTTAATAATAAGAGAAAAATCAATACTCTTATGAAAAGTAAGTCCATTCGTATGAGAGCGAACAACATCCTCATGAACTTCCATAGGCGTTCCTCGAACAGAAGAAAACACCTCATCAAAACTACAAGTAATTTCCTCAAAGTCTTTTAAATTAACACGAGGCATTTTAAAGTAATTCATTGCTTTTTCATATTCCCGTTTTCCTAGATTGTTATATAAAACTACATTTAAAATAGGATGATTGAAAAATTCATTGGCAGAAACAGGAGAAAACAATAAATAAACAAACTGATTCACATTATCTTTTTTGACATAAGTCTTCAGTAATCCAATCGCTTCCAATTTCTGACGGGCCACTAAAATATCTTCTAATCCCAACTGCATCGTAGCCATCAAATGATGATGTGTTAAATCATCACTCATAATCTCTTGCTTGTCTAGATCATCCAACAACGTATAATAAAAACTAACTGCCGTAAAACCAATAATTGGTTGATATAGCATCGAAATAATTTTCTTATCCTTATCCGTAATAACCGTCTTATTAATAACAGTATAAGTATCTGCTGGCAAAACATTGTTATTTTTCATACGCATCACCTACCAATATACTATAACAAAAAGTAAAAAAAAGAAACAAAAAAAAGAATGCTTAAAGCATTCGAATATAATCAATTACCATTTGTATATCAATTCTTGTAAAGTATAAAAATGTTAAAGCAATTAACAAGAATGGTCCAAAAGGAACTAATCTTTGATTCTTTTTCCATAAGATAAAAAGAGATACTGGTAAAGCTAACAAACTACCTAAAAAAATAGCAAACAATCCAAGTAAGGGATGAAGAACGAGTCCAAAGACAAACATCATTTTGATATCTCCCCCACCTAAAGTTTCTTTCTTGAAAATAAAATTACCAAGCAACATTATTCCATACATGACCACAAATAAAGCCAAACCAGAAAGAATGGAAAACAAAGCAGTCATAACATCGGTAAATAAAACGATAACGATTAGAAAATATCCAGAAAAGAAAATCAAAACCTCATCCGGAATAATAAAATAACGAACATCCGAAACCGATATAATAATGAGCATAGATACGATTCCAAGCGCTATCCATAACTGAAAAGAAAAACCAAATACATAATAACTTAAAGCAAATAATACTCCCGTAAATAGTTCCATAAAAGTCGATAAGTCTTGAATCTTGGCTTTACAATAACGACATCTTCCTCTCAAAAAAAGAAAAGAAAGAATCGGTATCATATCCAAAAAAGATAATTCGTGATGACAAGTATCACAATAACTACGGTTTGTTATAAAATTCTCGTGTCTTGGTAAGCGAAGACCAATCACCGTATAAAAAGAACCAAAGAACAAACCAAGAATAAAAAAGATAATTAAATAGATTGTATTCATAATTACCTCCTTTATTTAACTTGACTATAAATTGAGAACATTGGTTGAATAATTGATAACAAGATAACACCAACAACTCCTGCTAAGAAACAGATAAGAAGTGGTTCTACCAAACTTTTCATTTGATCAATAACGTTCTTATGCAACATCTGGAAGTGCCCAGCAACTTTTTCCATCATTTGTCCTAATTGACCAGTGGTTTCACCGGTAACAATCATTTCATAAGCAACAATAGGAATAGCCCACTCTCCTTTAAAAGCAGAAGAAATGGAGTCACCTTTTCCTAAGTTTTCCAAAGTATGTGCAATAATACGCTTGTAAACTTCATTATTCGTAATCTTAGATAAGATCTCCATACTATCCGTAATGAAAACACCATGATTAATCAAAGATGCAAAGGTCTTCGTAAAGTTAGCTATCTCATTATAAATGATAACGTCTTTTACCACCGGTAAATGCATCAAAATAATCTGAACAGTTTCACGGAATTTTTGAACCTTTTTATACAACTGCATAAATACAAAAACGATAATTGCAGCAACAATTAATAGAATATACCATTTCGTTTTAATAAACTCACTAGCCGCTAAAATAAACAAAGTTAAAGCTGGCATTTGAGCTCCATTTTCTGCAAACATAGAAGAAAACTGCGGAACCAAATAAGTAAGCATGAAGATTAAAACTCCAAAAGCAATGGTTAAAACAACAAGCGGATAAGTCATTGCAGACTTCATTTGTTTCTTCGTTTGATCCATAGAAGTATAATACTCTGACATATCATCCAAAATAGACGGCAAATCACCGGTCATCTCAGCCGTTTTTACCATGTTTATTAACAATTTAGGGAAAACAGTTCCTTGCATATCCATCGCATCCGATAAACTTTCACCCTTAAGTAATTGATAAACCAATTGATTAAAGCTCTTTTTTAATCCTGGTTTGGATGTTTGTTTAGCCAAAATACGAACCGAATCAGCAAGAGGAATTCCAGATTTTAAGTAAGTAGATAGCTGAGTTAAGCAGAAGGATAAGTCATTAGCATTAAATTTAGTACTACCAATATCTATATCGAATTTACTTCTCTCTTTAATCTCTAAAACTTGATAATCTTGGGATAACAAGAAATTTCGAACATCATTTTCACTTTCTGCTTCAAAAGTACCTTGTTCCTTTTTACCAACCGCATTAATAATCGTATAACGATAATCATAAGTTGGTCTTTTTACTTTTCCTTTTCTATCAACAATAACAGATGGATCATCTGGTAACGTTACTTCTGGTTGGGTAGGACCCTGAGAGCCAGGCATAATATTACCATAATTCACTGCATTAGGATCCATACCTAGATTCGCCGTGATTGGTTGTGGTGCCTCTGGCGCCATCGCGACAAGTGGTTGGACAGGTTGTTGGGCCGCCCCAACGGAAATATTCATGGAATTAGCCGCAACGCTTGTTGTTGCCGGATCTAATACTTCAACGGGTGCCGCTGCTGGTGCAACTTGTTGTTTTTTATCTTTACCGATTCCAAACATCAACATCAATCCCTTTCATCCTACTCTAGAATATATTGTAACACATCCATTCTGAATTTAAAACACTAATTTAAACTTTTTCATTTTTTTTCATATATTAAATTAGAGGTGAACTATGTATCCATATAATAATCCAAGTATGATAGAAAAAGGACTAGCCTATCTAAAAACAATTAAATGGTCATCCCTACTAGATGGAACCCAAAAAACACTAGGAGTAATTAACCAAGCAATCCCCATAGTCTATCAAATAAAACCAATTTTAAGTAATACAAAAACTCTTTTAAAAACAGCAAACGCGCTAAAACAAACGCCATCCACTCCAAAGAAAGAAGAAACATCTTCTACGAGTCCTATTTTTTATTTATAAAAAAAAAGAGTATTCCACTCTATTTTTTTCCATAATAATTTTTAATAAATTGATCCCTATATTCCAAAATAGAGTCTTCTTGAATTGCTTTTCTTAAATCTTCCGTTAAACGTATTAAAAAGCGAATATTATGAATGGATAATAAACGTTGTCCAAATGTTTCATCCGCTCGAATCAAATGATGAATATAAGCCTTCGTATAATTTCGACAGCAATAGCAGTCACACTCTTCTTCTACAGGAGTAAAATCTTCTTTAAATTCGGCATTTTTTACATTATATTTTCCATGCATCGTCATAAAATGACCATGACGAGCTAAACGAGTGGGAGAAACACAATCAAAAATATCCACTCCACGAATAACATTTTCAATAATATCAATCGGATCTCCAACTCCCATCAAATAGCGAACTTTATCTTTTGGTAAGTATTTACAAGAATATTCTACTTGTAAGTATTGCAAATCTTTTGGCTCTCCAACGGCAGTACCACCAATACTATAACCATCAAAATCCATTTTCACAAGTTCTTCTACGCAATGACGTCTTAAATCCTCAAACTCAGCCCCTTGAACAATACCAAATAAAGACTGTTGATCATTATGAAAAGCTTTCTTACCTCTTTCGGCCCAGCGAAGCGTTCTCTCCACACTTGCTTCTACATATTCTCTTGTATGAGGAAAGCCAACACATTCATCAAAGGACATCGCAATATCACTATCTAATTTATTTTGAATCTCAATCGATTTTTCAGGAGTTAACAATAAAGAATCTCCATTATAAATATTCTTAAAATGAACGCCTTCTTCCGTGATATCCTTTGGTTTTGCTAAAGAGAAAACTTGAAAACCACCGCTATCCGTTAAAATAGGTCCATCCCAATTCATAAATTTATGAAGACCACCGGCATGAAGAACAACATCTTCTCCAGGTCGAAGCCATAAATGATATGTATTAGCTAAAATAATCCCACTATGACAATCCTTCAACTCTTCTGGAGACATTGTCTTAACCGTAGCTTGAGTCCCAACAGGCATAAACATAGGAGTATCAAAAGTACCATAATTAGTTTCAATCTTACCAAGCCTAGCCTTGGTATTTTTTTCTTCTTTTAATAAGGTATATTTAATCTTCATAAGTTTCTCTCCAATTCCTTCTCATTATAACGTACTTTAACCATTAACACAAGAAAAAAGAGTTTTATAAAACTCTTTGACTTTGTTTGGTTAAATCATTTTGAACCATTAATACAACACCTTGTAAATTTGGTTTATGATTTCTAGATACCGTAAATGTATCATTAGCTCTTAATCCATAGATAGCATTTCCAAGTGGAGTAATTCTCTCTACATAATGATCATCTAATTCATAAGATACAGCACGATTAATCATTTCAAAATCTTTAATCGTAGTTCTTCCAGCTTCATCGGTTAATAATACTTGAACATGAGATCCAATTCCAATACTACCATCGGTTGGTAAAGCTTCTGGAGTGGAATGAATAATACGATTTAAAAATGCTTTTCTAGTAGGTGTTAAATCACTCTCACGTTTTAACTCTTCTTCGGCAAGTTCAATTTGACTATAACTAACTCCATGTCTTCTCTTATATTCTTCTGGATTAGCTTGCTTTAATTCTCTTAATTCACTCTTTACTACTTTGCTCATACGGCTTGGACCACTAACTTCACGAATATAGTGATCATAATGGTTCTTCATACGATCAATAGAATCAATGGATACACCAATTTTTCTACCAGTAGCTTTAACCGTATAAGTAATATAATCACCATCTGTATGTCCTTGAATGGCTTTACCAAAATCACTATCCAAAGAAACCAAATGAAAATCATGTCCCATAGAAGCATCAGACTCTACTAAAGTAATTCTCTCCTTTTCATCGTCCCCATCAAACTGAGCATAAAAGGCTGTTCCAACTTCAATAGAATCAAAATTACGATCAATGACTAATTCAGCACTCGATAAAATATCTTCAATTCGATGAAGTTCCTTCATCGTTCTTTGATAATTTTGACCTTCTAAATAATCCGCATAAAAAGGTGTGGTACCATCGATACTATCCCTTTCACGACTTTCTGATAAATATTTAGAATATTCTCTTTTACTTTTTAGCAATTCTTCTCTTTTTTTTCTCAAAAGTTTTACTTGTTCAGCAACTAATTTCATTTTTCTCTTCCCCCCAAAATGCAGTTGCTATTATACCAAAAAAAAAGAGCTTTGTCAATTCTAATGAATAAACATAGCATCTCCAAAGGAAAAAAATCGATATTTTTCATCAACAGCTATCTTATAAGCATTTAAAATATGATCTCTTCCTGCTAATGCACTAACAAGCATTACCAAAGTGGATTTTGGTAAATGGAAGTTCGTAATTAAAGCATCAATTCCTTTAAAAGTATATCCTGGATAGATAAAAATCTTAGTCCAGCCAGAACATTCCACAAAAGAGTCATGTTCACTGCGAATCGTCTCAAGCGTTCGAGTCGTAGTCGTACCAACTGCTATGATACGATGACCGCTTTTTCTTGTCTCATTTAAAAGATCTGCCACTTCCTTCTTCATAGAATAAAACTCGCTATGCATCTCATGATCCTCAACATTAGAAACCGATACAGGTCGAAAGGTTCCTAGTCCTACATGAAGCGTAATAAAGGCAACATTTACTCCTTTGTCCTGTATTTGTTGAAGCAATTCCTTAGTAAAATGAAGTCCTGCAGTTGGGGCAGCAGCACTACCTACTTCTTTCGCATAAACCGTTTGATAACGGCTTTGATCTTTTAATTTTTCATGAATATAAGGAGGTAAAGGCATAGTACCAAGTCTTTCCAATATTTCCATTAAAATTCCTTCATAGATTAAACGAACATGGCGAATACCTTCATCAAATTCAGCAATACATTCCGCTTTTAATTCGCCATCTCCAAAAGAAACAATAGTTCCTTTTTTTACTCTACGAGCTGGCTTAATCAAACATTCCCAATCGTCATTTTGTAAATTTTTTAAAAGAAGAATTTCAATGACAGCCCCTGTTTCCTCTTTTACTCCAATTAAACGAGCTGGCAATACTTTTGTATCATTTAAAACCAAAGTATCTCCTGGATTTAGATAATCCAAAATATCATAAAACTTTTTATGTTCCACATCTCCCGTATTACGATCTAATACCATTAAACGAGAAGAATCTCGAACACTAAGTGGTGTTTGCGCAATCAATTCTTCTGGTAAATCATAATCAAAATCATCCGTTGTCATAATATCATCCCCTCAATCAAAAACACTGATTCATCAGTGTTGTTGCCTCTCATTATACTACTTTTTATACGGAATGCCAAGTAGTTCGTAAGCTTTCTCAGTAGCAACTCTTCCACGAGACGTTCTCTTTAATAAACCATTTTGTAAAAGATAAGGTTCATATACATCTTCAATGGTAGTAACCTCTTCTCCAATGGAACTAGACAAAGCTTCTACCCCAACTGGACCTCCGTTAAACTTAGTAATAATGGCATGAAGTAAATCTCGGTCGGTATTATCCAATCCTAACTGATCAACTTGTAACCGGTCAAGTGCCTTTTTCGTAATAGCTAAATCAATCACGCCATTTCCATCTACCATAGCAAAATCGCGAACTCTTTTAAACAAACGATTGGCAATACGAGGAGTCCCACGGCTACGCTTTGCTAACTCAACCGCTGCTTCTTCATCAATTTCTACTTCTAATACGCGAGCGGTACGCTTTACAATATCCGTTAATTCCTCTACCGAATAATACTGTAGCTTATTAATAATTCCAAAACGATCTCTTAAAGGAGAAGATAAATCTCCCGCACGAGTCGTAGCTCCTACCAAAGTAAAAGGAGGTAAATCTATCTTAATATTACGACTATTTCCTTCACTACCCACAATAATATCCAAAGAAAAATCTTCCATAGCTGGATATAAGATTTCTTCAATATAACGAGGCATTCGATGAATTTCATCAATAAATAAAACATCGCCTGGTTCTAGAGAAGACAAAATAGCTGCCAAATCTCCACTCTTTTCAATACTAGGTCCGCTAGCTGTTTTAATATTCGTCCCTAACTCATGAGCAATAATAAAAGCAAGAGTTGTTTTTCCAAGTCCAGGAGGTCCATATAATAATACATGGTCCAATGGCTCATGTCGCATTTTAGCTGCTTGAACAAATACTCGAATATTCTCTTTTACATCCTTCTGACCAATGTATTCATCCATACACTCTGGTCGAATGGTATTATCCAAAACATTGTCATCCGCTAATTCATAGTTTTTTATAATACTTTCTTCTTTCATATTACCTCCTAGGTTTTAATTTCATCTCAATTTGTTTGACCATACGCTTGGTATCCCTTGGTAAAACGGCTAAAGGAGAATCTAATAATTCATATAACTGTAACTCTCCTAAGACAAATGCTAAATCAAAATCCATCGAATATTCAATCGCATCCAAAACCATATCTCGGAAATGACCAATCATTCCTTCTGCAAACAAATACCCAATCTTTTTTCTTTCATAATATCGATAAAATGTCTCTAATATCACATGAATATCTTCTCTTGTAAGAGTAATACGAATATCTTCCTCTTCTTCTATTTCCTCTAAAAAAGAAAGAATCTTTTTTTCTACCTCATCCAATCGATATTTAGAAAGAGAATAAATACTAGTATGCTTCATTATTTCAGTAATAAACGTAAAGCCTCTTTTACTTGTTCTTCTATACTTAAAGAAGAATTTACTTTTTCAAGAACAGGCTTTAATTCCTTTTCTTTATATCCTAAGCCAATTAAAACTTCTTTTAATTCATTTTCTGACTCAATTTCTTGATCCGAAATACCAACCCCAATAAACTCAAGTTTTCCTTTTAAATCCAAAATAATTTGTTTCGCTAATTTATCTCCAATCTTAGGAAATTTCTTTAAATACAAAATATTTTCTCTCTCGATTGCATCCATTATTCCAGTAGTAGATCCAACCGCCAAAATAGGAAGTGCCATCTTACAGCCTAATCCTTTCACACTGATAAGTTTCAAAAATAATTCTTTTTCTTCAATCGTTTTAAACCCATATAAAAAATGACCATCTTCTTGGATTTGTTGATAAACGTATACCTTATATTCTTTACCAAGTTCAAAAGAATATGGATTAGATACATAAATAAGATATCCTACCCCATGATTATCCAATACAATAGCGTTATTTTTGATATACTCTACATTTCCAATAATATAATCATACACATGAATCATCTCCAATATCATTATATACAATTTCTTCATGAGAAGCAACAAATATCGAACAAATTTTCAATAAAAGACATCTATTCTTTAGTAGATGTCTTCTTTTTATTATTATCTTTTTCAACATTTAAATGTTCTAATAATTCATCACTACGAGATTCGTCTTCCACCTGTTCTAGTAATTCCTCGCTCTTATCAAATTTCTTTTCTTTCTTCTTCATCTCTTCTTCATGGATTAAAACATTATAGGCAATTTTTCCAACTAATGTTTTTGGAAGTTCTGTTCGAAATTCATATTCATAAGGCCAAGAGAAACGAGCCAAATTCTTTTCAACCAATTCTTTGATAGAAGCTAGTAATTCTTCTGACTGTTTACTAGGATCTTTTAAAACAACAAAGGCTTTCGCAACTGTTACTTTATAAGGATGAGGAATTCCAATTACACAAGACATACTAACTTCTGGATGAGAATCAATAACATTTTCGATATTATTTGGATAAACACAATATCCAGAAGTAATAATCATTCTCTTTAGGCGACCTTTGAAATAGACAAATCCATCTTTATCCATCATTCCCTCATCACCGGTATGAAGCCAAATACGACCATCACGATGCTTGCGAAGTGTTTGCCTCGTCTCTTTACGATTTCGAATATAACCATTCATTACTGTTGGTCCGTGAATGACAATCTCACCACTCATACCATATGGTAATTCTTTTTCTGTCCCCTCTTGGACGATTTTATAATACGTATCCGGATAAGGAATTCCAATACTACCAGGTCTATAATAATGAAGAGGTGTAAAACAACTAGCAGCACAACATTCTGTTAATCCATACCCTTCTCGAATCGTAGTAGGAGAATGATGTTTTTCAAGCCAATCATCAAATCTTTGTTTTAAATCGGTAGATAGTGTATCTCCTCCAGAAATAACACAAGTTAAATAAGAAAGATTCATATGAGTAAAATTTTTATTACTAAGCATGGCCTCAAATAAAGTAGGAACTCCTACTACTACATTTGGTTCATACTTTTTCATAATTTTATCAAATGTTTTCGCATTAAATTGTGGAAGTAAAATACTAGTACCTCCAAAATATTGAACACAATGAATACAAACGGAAAGTCCAAATCCGTGGAAGATTGGCATAATTGCTAAAACCTTATCTTTATCTCTTAAACAAGCAACATGTTCAAAATTTTGCATAGCCGAAGCATTTAAATTTAAATTGGTAAGCAATACACCCTTAGGAGTACCAGTCGTACCACCAGAGTACAAGATAGCCGCAACATCTTTTCCTTTAAAATCATCATCAATTTCTTTCGTATATTCTTTTCCTACACGAATAAAATCTTTCCAAGACATTTTTTTATCATTATTTTCATGATTCTCTCCATTAATATAATTAATAGGATTTAATGCCTTAATAGCCTTTGTAAGATTTGTCGTAGTATTAGTTGCTGTATAAATAGACTTAATAAGAGGAGGCATAGATTCACTAACACTTACAGTAACAACTTTTTTAACTTTAGTATCAGAAAGAATATGACTTACTTTATCATAAGCAAAATCAATCGTAATTAACCATTCAGACTTAGAAATCGTCAAATAATGCTTAATCTCATTTTCAGCAGATAATGGATGAATCATAGAAGCAATGGCTCCTATTTTATTAGCCGCATAAAAAGCAATAATTCCTTCCGGAGTATTAGGCATACAAATAGAAACCACATCTTTATGCTTAACTCCAATGGCTTTTAAGGAACGTGCTACTTCATCAATTTGTTTTAAAAACTCATGATAAGTCTTTTTATTTCCATAGTAATTATAACTAATATTATTCAAATGCTTGCTAGCAGTATACTCAATAAGCTTATAGGCCGAAAAATTAGGATACTCTAAATGTTCCTTTTCTTCTCCATAAAATTTTCTCCAAGGAGCTTTGATATATTTACTCATAAATATCACCAAAACATATTGTATCAAAATTAAAATAGAAAATCTAGTAATACAAAAAAAGAAAGCTATTTAACTTTCTTTAATAATCTTTTAATATAATTTTTTGCTTGTTCAAGCCTCTCTTGTAAACTACTTTTAAATTTAGGAAAAATCCAAGGTAAAACAAAAACCAAAAACCAAATACAATCGATATAATGTCCTCCTAAAAACGCTCCAATTCCTAAAGCAATCGCTCCTATCATAACAAAGAACATACAAAACAAAATAATTAAATTAGAAATATTTTTAAAATTACTTTTATTTTGAAAATCAATTTCTTTTTTATCCAATAACTTCTTTGCTTTCTCTTCAAAAACTTGATATCGTTCATTTAAATCTTCTAAATCTTTTATTTTAGGATCTGCTTCATACGTATCCTCTCGATATAGAATCTTAAAATCTTCTAGAATACTTAAATCAACATTCTTATAATTATCAATATCCAAAGCAACATGAAATTCTTCTGAAAATAGTTTTAATAATCGATTTCTACACTTATTCGAAATAAAACTAGATTCATTAATAAAAACCTTTAATTCCTTATTAATTTGATTTCTATTCTTTTCCATAATTCCTCCGAAAAGAAAAAGTTGTTTACCAACTTTAATCTTCTTTTAAATTATAATAAACATCTTGAACATCATCTAAATCTTCAAGAGCATCTACTAATTTCATAACTTTTTCTTGTCCTTCTTCATCAAGACTAATTTCCATATTAGGAACATAAGTTAATTCACACTCTAAGAACTCTTTTACATCCGCTGCTTCTAAAGCATCTCGAACAGCCGTAAAAGAATTCTGATCCGTAGAAATAACATAGGTATTCTCAACATGTTCGAAATCCAAAGCTCCCGCATCTAACGCTGTCATCATCATAGTATCTTCATCATAATCGTCTGGAATCGCAATAGAACCACGTCTCTCAAACATATAACTAACAGATCCATCCGTTCCAAGATTTCCGCCTGCTTTCGTAAAAGCACTTCTTACTTGAGAAGCCGTACGATTACGATTATCCGTTAAACAGTCAACCATAAAAGCAACTCCCCCATGGCCATATCCTTCATAACGAACATTTTCATAGTTTGCGCCATCAGCGCCACCGGTTGCCTTTTCAATCGCCTTTTGAATGTTATCCTTTGGCATATTTTGTGCTTTTGCTTTATCAACTGCTAGACGCAAAGATGCATTCATGGCTGGATCAGGACTTCCTCCTTTAGCTGCTACCATAATTTCTTTCGCTAATTTTTGGAAAACCTTTCCTCTAGCTTGATCCAATAAACCTTTTTTACGATGAATGGTTGCCCACTTTGAATGTCCACTCATATTTCTTCCTCCTTTAAATATCCGTTATTATAATAACACATTCTTTTAAAATAGAAAAGTTTTTTATCGATGATAATACTCTAAAAGAAGTCTTACCGTACGACTATAGTCATAGGCTTCTTGTCCAGCCTCTCCAAAAGAGGCAAAGAAATTACCACTAGGAATTGGATCTAAATAATAATGAATAGCCTCCTCTGAATCCATAGATACTCCCTCATAAATAGTTGGATAATCTTGAATAATGGATAGAAATCGATACTTGTTTTCTTGAAGCCATTTTTTCAAGGAAGAAAAAACTTCTTCATCATTCTCAATTTCAAAACGGAAAGAGCCATTTGGATTCTCTAAAAATACAGTTTCTAATGTATCTTTTGAAACCTCTTCTCCCCTCATCCAAATTTTTAAATCATAAGGCTCTAAAGTCTTAACAAAATTTTCAATTTCAGAATACTCATAATGATTTAATAAATAAGTATCCATTAAAATAGAATCAGACTCTTTGACATATCCATCCGTATATAAATCATTTAAATAAAAATTGCAAAACTCTCGATATCCATTCGATAAACATTTAGAGATGACTTTATCTTCCAAAGCAATAGCTTTATCACGATCAATCTCATAATAAGCATCCAATAATCTACCAAAAGCTTCCATATAAGCTGCATATTGACTCAATTTAACAGGGCTCTCTACTCCTGCAATATAAGAACAAAAAGTAGCTTCATTTTCCCGAGTAATTCCCTTTGTATGACATAATTCGTGAGTAATCGTATTTAAAGTATCCGAAGTAGTCATATAAGAATAATCTACTTTAACCGTAGAAATAAAAGTAAGTCCCAAAGTGGAAGGATCACGTCTCTTTTCACGAAGAGAAAAAGAATACAATTTCTTAGGATAATATCCCTTTAAGAAAGGATAATCTGAAGAAATACCTCTTAAATTTTCAATAGCTAAATCAATAAGAGATCCATCATAAACAATATTCCCATCTCTATCACGTTCAAATTCATCCGACATAGTAAGAATCTTATCAGAAAGAGTATCACTCATCTCTTCTAAATCTTTAACCGTATAAACATCCTTCTCCTGGTCTTTTAAATACAAATGACCAAAAGAAGGAAAATTCAAAGTAAATAAAACGGATACAAACAAGGATACAAATATAGAAAAAGCAACCGAATAGTAGAAAATTCGAATTCGATTAATCCATAGAAACTTCCATTCTTTTGGTTTTGGTACCAAAAATGTAAGAATGAGTTCTACAACAAAAAGTAAAATCATAATACCAAAGAAAAGAAAAAATAAATCAAATGTTTCTCCAAAAATAGTAATCGCAAATACTTGCCCTAGTAAAAATAAGAAAGCACTAAATGGATTTACAAAATAGTA
The DNA here is from genome assembly GCA_946539445.1 of uncultured Caryophanales bacterium. Classification (GTDB taxonomy): domain Bacteria; phylum Bacillota_I; class Bacilli_A; order RF39; family UBA660; genus UBA3789. Next base: position 102 of record CAMNHK010000008.1, on the reverse strand, counting down.
CCATAAAAAAACACTAAGACTAGGAAAAGCAATTTCTAACAAAAACAGCAAAACAAAGAAAGATAAAAATCCTAAATCAAATAATAATAATTTTTGAATAAA